>DDQV01000057.1 GCA_002342785.1 Fusobacteriaceae bacterium UBA2433
TTTTAAAATAGCACAAATTAAAAAAATAAAATAATAAAAATTTGAAAAATGGCAAGAGGAATCTATCTCATATTTTGTATAAACTACAGAAAATTTGAAAAAAAAGATACCTCAGTGTAAAATAAAAAAAAATAAATATTATTTATTGGCTGTATTTTTTTCATTAGGGTATCTAATGTATTAAAAATGTTATATAATTAATATTAAACTATTCTATTTTTCAAGGAGCAAATTATATGTATTATTTCGATAATGCTTCTACAACTTTTCCAAAGGTAGAAGCTGTATATGGTAAGACCATGGAGATCTATAAAAATTTAGGTGTTAACTTTAGTAGAAATAGATCTAATAAGAGTGAAAAAGCAAATGATATTAAAAAAAAGTTGATCCAAAATTTAAAAATGATTTTTTCCTCTAATGGAAAGATTATTTTAAATTCCTCTGCTACATCTTCCCTCAATGAGATCCTTAGAGGGGTAGATTATAAAAAAATAAAAAATGTATATATCTCCCCCTTTGAACATAATGCAGTCTATAGGACTATAAAAGATCTCCAAGATATCTATAAATTTAATCTGAATATATTAAAGTTCAATGATTTTGATCTAGATAAAGAACATATGGAACTACAATTTATGTCACAAAATCCAGATCTAATAATATCTACCCATGCTTCTAATGTATTTGGAAATATTTTAGATGTAAAGTCTATTTTTAAAGAGGGTAAAAGATATAATTCTATAACAGTTTTAGACGGAGCTCAGACTTCAGGATTACTAGATTTTTCTAAGATCTCTAATCTATGTGATTTTATAGTTTTTGCTGGACACAAGACTCTCTATGGTCCAAGTGGAATTGGTGGATATCTCTATAACAATAAAGAGATAATCTTAAAGCCCTTACTCTATGGTGGAACAGGAATAAAATCAGAAGACATCCATATGCCAGAAGATATTCCCCAGAGATATGAAGCAGGAAGTCCAAATTTAGTTGGGATGATAGGTTTAAAATTATCTACCGATTGGATATTAGAGATAGGAATAAAAAATATAAGAAAAAAAGAAAAAGAAAACTATAAGAGATTAGTTGAACTTCTAGAGGAATATGATTACGATATCTCCTTTGAGATAGCAAAAAAAAATGTAGGTGTTCTTTCTATAATTGCAAATGATTATACCCCTCAAGAACTAGGAGATATCTTAGAAGGCTATGATATCTATACTAGGACAGGACTTCATTGTAGTCCCATAGCTCATAAACATATGAAAACTAATAAAAATGGAACTATTAGATTTTCAGTTTCATATTTTACTAGAGATGAAGATTTTAAAAAATTAGAAGAGGTCTTAAAAGAGATCCTATAGAAAATAAAAAGACAGGGGGAAAAGATGAAAATACTTCATTTGGCAGACTTACATATAGGTAAAAAAGTAAATGGATATTCTATGATAGAAGATCAAAAGTATATATTTGATCAAGTATATAAACTTATAGAAGATAAAAAAATAAAAATAGTTCTTATTGCTGGAGATATATACGATAGGAGTATCCCAAGTGAGGAAGCTACCGAACTATTAGATGAATTTTTATCTCGTCTTATAAATAAATACAAGGTAAAAGTAGTTGCTATAAGTGGTAATCACGACAGTAGTACAAGGATTAATTTTTCTAGTAAGATCCTTGAAAAACAAGGGCTATTTATTACAGGAGAATATAAAAAATTAGTAAATAAAGTTAGTATCGATAATATTGATTTTTATCTTATGCCCTATGTAGATCCATCTACTATTAGAAGAAGATATAAAGATCTCTTAGAAAAGAGAGAACTTAAAATATCTACCCATGATGATACTATGAAATTTTTGACCGATGAAATAAAAAAAGAAATAGATAAAGATAAAATAAATATAGCTTTATACCATGGATTTGTAATTGGAAAAAATGAAGATCCAGAAAAAATTGAAAGGGAAGATTCTGTAAAAGTTCTCTCAGTTGGGGGAAAGGAAGCTGTAAAGGAGGAATATTTTTTAGATTTTGATTATACAGCCCTTGGACATCTCCATGGATCTAGAAAGGTAAAGAGTGAAAAGGTAAGATATTCAGGATCTCCTATAAAATATTCTTTTTCAGAGATAGATCAAAATAAAAAGTTTTTAATTATTGATATTGATAAAGATAAATTAATTATAGATGATACAAATATAATAAAACAAAAATATGAGATGGTTGAATTAACTGGAACTTTAAAAAAAGTTTTAAAAGCTGATATACCAAAAGATGCATATCTAAAGATCATCTTAACAGAGCAAACTCTAGATGCAATGAATAAATTAAGGGTAGAATATTCTCAAATAATGGAACTTCAAATTAATATTGCTACAAGTGAATCTATAAAAAGAAAGTATACCTCTCAAGATATAAATAAAAAAAATCCCCTAGTTCTCTTTACAGAATTATCAGAGAGTGTAGGAGTTACACTAGAAGAAGATGAAAGCAAAGTTTTAGAAGAAGTAATAGATAGTTTAGTAGGAGGACAGAGATAATATGAAACCTTTGAGATTAAAGATGTATGGTATAGGACCTTATGCGAAGGAAGTTGAGGTAGATTTTGATAGACTCAATGAAGATGGTTTATTTCTTATTACAGGTGCTACAGGAGCAGGAAAGACATCTATATTTGATGGAATTACCTATGCTCTTTATGGAGAAACAAATTTTGGAGATAAGGAAAAGACAAATGGAATTATCTGTGACTATCTAGATGTTGAAGACCATAAAAATTCATATGTGGAATTTACTTTTGAGGTCGACAATATAGAATATACTGTTAAAAGAACTCCTGCTTACTATAGTTATAAAAAAAGTGGTGAGAGAAATAAAACAAAGATAGGTGAAAAATTTGAGATAGAGACAGATGATAAAAAAAATATTCCAGGAAAGAAGGAAGATAGAGATAAATATATAAAGGAAGAGATCTTAAAGGTGGATCTCTCTCAATTTAAAAAACTTATCATGCTTCCCCAAGGAGCCTTTAACGAGTTTATAAGATCTAATTCAGAATCAAAAAAGAAAACATTAGAAAAAATATTCGATACAAATATATATAAGTTTATCACCGATAAATTAAGTTATAAGGTAGATGAACTAAAAGATCAAAGAGATGAGATAGAAAACAATATCTTTTCAGAGTTAAAAACCCTGAGTATAGATGATGAAAGATGGAATGAACTTTTAAAAAATAAGACATTAAATTTAGATGAACTTTTAAATATTATAAAGGATAAGAGATCTATATTAAAATTAGAAAATAAAGTTATAGAAAATAATATAAAAGAGATCCACATAGATAAAATTATTGGCGAATTAGCAAAGGGAGAAAACAGTAATAAATCTATAGATAAACTAAATAAAGCAAAGGAAAAGTTAGAAAAGTTAGATAAAGAATCTGAAAATATAAAGAAAAAAGAAGATAAACTCAATATATTTAAATTAGTCGATGAGATAAAGGTCGAGTATGCAAATAAAGTAAGAAGTATAGAAGACTACAATAAAAAAGATAGTGAATATAAGATATCTTTTGAGGAGTTGGAGGAATATACAAAAAAAAATAAACAAAGGATAGAAAGTTTAGACAGTTTAACTAAAAAACTAACTACTTTAAAAGATAGAATAAATACCTTGGATCTTTTAAAAGATGATATAAAAAGATATGAAAAATTATTGAAAACAATAGGTACAAATAAAGATCTACTAGAGACGAAAGAGAAGAAAATAATAGCAAATCTATCTCTAGAAACAACTACACTATCAAAACAAAAAATCTTAAAAATAGAAAAAGATAAAATAGAAAAAGATATTAACAGAGGAATAGAGCTAGAACTAAAACAAGGGGAAGCTAAAAATAGAGAGACCATATTAAAAAATTTAATAGAAACATTTGATAATATTTTAAAAGAGGAAAAAATAATAGAAGATAAAAAAGAAAAATTAGAAGAGTTGATCCTTGAAGAGAATAAAAAATTTGAGATATATCGAGATCAGACCAACCTTTGGTTTCAAAATGAAGCCTATAACTTAGTAGGACAACTAAAAGTTGGAAAACCTTGCCCTGTATGTGGATCTATAGATCATCCTTCAAAAGCAGAAAAGCCAGAAGATGCACCTTTAGAGGAGGAACTAAAGGAATATGAGAGAAATTATAAGGAGATAGGTTCAAAAAAAGATATCCTTACTGGAGATATAACAAGTTCAGAAAATAATATAACTAAACAAAAAAATGACCTAGAAAAAAAATTATTAGATGAAGGTTTAGAAAATAATTATAAAAAATTGTTAGAAGTAAAAAAAGAAAATAAAGATAAGATAAAAAAGATAAAAGCTGAATTAAAAATCCTTTCTAAACCTAAAGATCTAAAAATTTTAGAAGAAGAGGAAAAATTAAATACAGAAAATATAGGAAAAATAAATATAGAAAAACAAGAATTAAAGGATAAGATAATTATTTTAAAAAAAGATTTAGAATATGATGAGAAAGAGTGGGAATCTCTAAAGATTAAATTGGAAAAAAATCATATTACTATAGATACATTTGATGAAGATTATAAAAAAGTAGTAGGGGAAAAACAATCTCTAGAGCTAGAGAGGATAGAGGTTGAAAGATTAAAGATAGAGAGGGAAAATAAAAAAACTACCCTAGAAGAAAAATTTAAAAATCTTCAGGAACTAAAAATATATATGGAAAAAAGTAGTATTTTATTTGAAGAAAAACTAAAGGATACAAATTTTTCTAGTGAAGATGAGTATATAAAAGCCCAATCAATAAAGGGGAAAGAGATAGAAAAAGAGATCATATCCCACAAGGAAGACCTAGCTTTAGTAAAAACAATAATAAAAGAAAATAGAGATTATGAAGGAATCGGCCTTATAGATCTAAAAGAATTAGAAAATAAAATAAAAATTTCTAGGGATAAGATAAAAGAATTTGATAAGGAACTTTCAAAAAAAATATTTGAGATCTCACAGTTAGATATAAAACAAAAAAAACTTGAAGATACACATAAAAATCTGGAAAAAGAACTTAAAACTTTTAATATCTATGCCAAACTTTTAGATATATCAAAGGGAGAGTATGGAGATCAAAAAAATAAAGTAACATTTCAAAACTATGTCCTTGGAGTATATTTTGAAGAGGTTTTAGATAGAGCCAATGAAAGATTTACAAAGATGACAAATAATCAGTATGAGATGAGGATAGATAGATCTAAAAAAGGAAATGCAAGATCTGGTCTAGATATAAATGTATTTGATAGTCATACTGGAAAGGAAAGAAGTATCAAAACACTTTCTGGTGGGGAAACATTTAAAGCTTCTATGGCATTAGCTTTAGGATTATCAGATGTAGTCCAAGGTCAAAATGGTGGTATTCAATTAGATTCAGTATTTATCGATGAAGGATTCGGAACTTTAGATGAAGAATCTCTCTCTACTGCTATGGATATCTTGATGGAATTAAAATCTAATGGAAGAACTGTTGGGATTATCTCCCATGTCAATGAATTAAAGCAAACTATAAATAATCAAATAAGGGTAATAAAAACTGGCAGAGGTAGTGATATCGAAGTTATTTTTTAAATCTAAAAAAATCTCCAAATTAATGTAATTTGGAGATTTTTTTATGAAATTTTTTTAGATCTATTTTAATCTATTTATTTGAATCTGAGTTTGTTTAGAAAATAATCCATAAACTCCTCCAGTATGAATAAACAATATATTTTTAGAGTTATCAAAGAAATTTTCATCAAAAAGTTTTGTCATCCCTCTAAAAGCTTTTCCAGTATAGGTAGGATCTAACAGAACGCCTTCAGTCATAGCAAAATCCTTTATAAATTGTAGTTCTTTTTCTGTATTTAATGCATAACCTAATCCTGCAAAGTCTTTTGTTATTTTTAAATCTGATCTACTATATTTTACTGGAGTCTCTAAGTATTTATTTGATTGTTCAAGAATATTCAAAACTTGCTCCTCAAAAAATTCCTTGCTATCACAAATAGGTATTCCAACTATAGTTTTATTAAAAGAATGAATTTTATTTGCCATTACAAGTCCAGCATAAGTTCCACCAGAACCAATTGTAGTTACAATAGTATCAAAATTTATATTTGATAACTTTTCTTGTTCTATTATCTCTTTCATAACGCTATAATATCCAAAATTTCCAATACCATAAGATGCTCCCATTGGTATTATATATCCTTTCATACCTTCCTTAGCTAAAGATTCTACCTTTTCTTTCATTATGTCATCTATTCCAGAATTAAATTCATCTATTCCTATATAGTTAACCTCTGCACCGAAAAGATTATCCAAAAAATGATTTCCAGAAGTAGAGGGAACTTCTCCAGCTCTTAAAAATACAATGGGATTTAAACCAACTTTTCTACAAGCTGCCACTGTAGATCTTGCATGATTTGATTCGATTCCACCACATGTAAGTATGTGAGTAGCTTTTTGTTCTATAGCTTCTTTTAAACAGAACTCTAACTTTCTAATTTTATTTCCAGAAGTTTCTGTTCCTGTTTCATCTTCTCTTTTTAAAAAAATATTTTTATTGTATTTTTTAGATGTCTTTTCAAGTTTTTCTATCCTTGTTGGCTTATTACAAAGCTCAATTTTTTTAGGTATATTCATTTAAATCGCTCCTTTTATTTTTTTAGACCTATCCTCTGATTATATTTTAATTTTTAGAAGGTTCTAGAATTTCTACTTCTTCTTTTTCTAATGGTTTCATACCTATTCCTGTAATTGCAGATATCATAGAAAATATCGGTGAGATAATAGATAGTAAACAATAGGGAATAAATATATATGGAGTAGCTCCTATTCCCATAAGAGTTTGTGCTCCAAAAATAGCATTTGCATTCCATGGAATCAGCCAAGCACCTAAAGTTCCACTGTCTTCTAATGTTCTAGAAAGATTTTCTGGAGCTAAGTTATTTTCTTTATAAACTGGTTTCATCAAGGCCCCTGGAACAATGATTGCAAGTAACATGGAAGAACCAATCATATTTGTTAGATAACCTATAGATAAAGTAGTTCCTATAGTTCTTGTTCTAGAACCACTACATTTTTTTGCAAGGGAACTTACTAAAGTACTTAATATTCCTGATTCACTTAACATTCCTGTAATCGCTGCTGCAACAAAAACAATTAAGAAGGAACTTATCATACTCATAATTCCCCCACGATTTAATAGTTTGTCTATATAAGCAGTTTTAGTTTCTATACTAAATCCATCATACAAAAACCCTAATAACTTTTCTAAACTATAACCTTGTCTTATCATTGCCATAAACATAGCTAAAAATGTTCCACCTAACATTGCAGAGATGGGAGGAACTTTTTTTATAAGCATTGCAATAACTAAAATTATAGGAATAAGTTCTAAAATTCCTAAATTAAATATATCATTTAATCCATTGATTGTATTTGTAGTTATAGCAGGATCAAACGAAGTTGTATCTATTGTAAAAAATCCCATGAATGTAAAGATTATTGCACTTACAATATAAGCAGGGAGAGTTGTAACTGTCATATGTTTAATATGAGTCATCAAAGGTGTCCCTGATATTGCCGCAGCTAAGTTTGTAGTATCAGATAATGGAGACATCTTATCTCCAAACGCTGCTCCTGAAATTACTGCTCCTGCTGTCATCCCCATAGGAACTCCCAAAGCATTTCCAATTCCCATCATTGCAATTCCTGCAGTTCCAATCGTTCCCCATGAAGTTCCTGTAGCTAATGAAGTCATAGTACAAATTAATAGAGCAGACAATAAAAATATTTGAGGAGAAATAACTTTTAACCCCAATACAATTATGTATGGAACAGTTCCACTAGCAATAAAAGAAGCTATCAAAGTTCCAACAACTAATATAATAAAGTTAGCTTCTAAAGATTCCATAACTACTTTCCAACCAAAATTTTGAACTTCTTTATAAGAATATCCAATTTTCATAATAAGAGGAACTGTAAAAAGCCAAGCAAGAATAAACATGGTTTCTATAGCTCCTCCAAAAATCAAAGATCCCCCTAGAACAAAAACAAATACACTTGCCACAACAAAAGCTGCGTATCCTACAGAGATCTTTTTCTTATTTTTTAAAATATCATTTTCCATAATCATCTCCTT
>DDQV01000112.1 GCA_002342785.1 Fusobacteriaceae bacterium UBA2433
TCTATATACTTATCATACAAGCAATAATGACTTATGTTTATAAAAAAACTAATACCAGGTGGAAAAGCTAAAACATTTAATAATTCAACGCTAGAAAATTTCAAATATATACCCGAAAAATCAATAAAAATATTTACCTTTGATAATGTAAAAGAATTTTTAAAAGAAATTAAAATTAATATCGGTAAAAAAATTATTAAATTAAGACCTGATATCCGTCGTAAATATTTAATTTGAAAGGATTTTTCTTATAAAAAATTATCCTCTTTTAAAATTAAATAATTTTGAAATAGAGAGTAAAAAAGACTGTAAACTTAATTGTCTACAGTCTGATAAATTACATAACCATTTTTGAGTTTAATTGACTCTTGGCAAAACTAATTTCTCCCCAATAAAAATTATATTTGGATTTATAATATTTTTATTCTCTTTTAAAAGAATATCTATATCTATTCCCACTTTTTTAGAAATCTTTCTTAGTGTATCTTCCGGTTGTATAGTATAAGTTAATCTTTTTTTTACTTTTTCTCCTGCAAATGCTCTACCGTCTACAATAGTATGAGTAATCCCATTAGTTTTAATATATTCTCCTAAAATCTCTTCAAGTCCTTCATATTCGTTGACTGTCTTCTTTCCTTTTAGAGAAGTATATTTATCTCCTCCTACGGCCATAAAGTCATTTGTAGCAATTTTATAAGTTCTAGCTAGGTCTAACTTCTCTCCGTCGTTAAACGTAATATCATACACTTTATTTCCTACTTCATTCATTGGGTCAAATTTAAAGGTAAATCCTGCTACATGAGGAAAAGCTCCTCTAGTATCTGGATAAGACTGAATACCATTTTCAATAGCATCTTTTAAATCTTGACCACTTATCTCTTTTACTATTACATAGTTTCCAAATGGCAATACTGAAATTATATCTCCTCTAGTAATTATTCCTTTTTGGATAGAAGCTCTTATTCCACCACCATTAGTTATTACACCCTCAGCTCCTGTTTTAGCTAATACGGCTTCTGTTAACATATCTCCTAGGTTAGTTTCGCCTGCTCTTACATCATTTCTTTCCCCATCTAAAATTACAGGAGTTTCTCCAACAACTACAGATGTAATTTTTTCATTTTCTTTATTTACTTCATCTACAATTGCAGTTATAGCAGGATCTTCCTTTATATTTTCCATTGCATATTTTTTAGTAAATAATTTTGCTGTTTCTACTTTTGATCCATCTTTGTTTAATTTAACAGTTACTTCTCCTAAATTTTTATCATAGAATCCAGACTGAACAATAAGAGTTTCTTTTACCCACATACCGTCTTCTAAAGTTGTATGACTATGTCCATCTACAATTAAATCAATTCCATCTACTTCTTGAGCAACTTTAATACTTGTATAAATTGAATCTTCATCTATACCTAAATGTGAAAGTGCAATAATATAGTTTACACCTCGAGCTTTTAAAGCTGTCACAGACTCTTTTGCTGCCGCAATAGGGTCATCAAACGTAACTGCCTCTACATTGGTAGGATTAGTCTTATACGCAGTCTCAGGAGTCGCTAAACCGAAAATACCTATTCTCACACCATTTGGTAAAACTTTAATTGTATATGGTTTAAATGCTTTTTCTCCTGTATCTTTATAAGTAAGGTTAGATACTAATACTGGAAAATTCATTGTATTTTGTAATTTTTCAATTCTATCTAATCCATAGTTATAATCATGATTTCCAGTTGTCATAGCATCGTAACCCATTTCATTCATAACTCTTATTACGGATTCTCCCTTAGTTAAAGACGCAAATACAGTTCCATGAATTGTGTCTCCTGCATCTAAAAATAAAACATTAGGATCTTCTGCTCTAGTTTGTTTAACGATTGTACTTACTCTAGCTAATCCCATCCCATCATATTTACCTGCATCTACCCTTCCATGAGTATCATTTACATGCATTATTTTAAACTCAATATCTTTGTTTACAACTAATTTTTCCATTGATACTACATTTGTTTTTCCCTCATTTACCTTGTTAAGTTCATCTGTTTTTGTCGTTTTTCCACATGCTACCACTAAAAGTAACATAATAGCTAATAAAATCTTAACCATTTTTTTCATCATTTCTACCTCCCTATTCATTATATATACATATATTTAAAAGGCATAGATAAATTCCTACCTTTTTAAATTTAATTTGCAGGAATTATTAATTCTTCTCCAATTCCTATTATATCTGCATTTTTCAAATTTTTATTTTCTTTTAAAATTTCAGAAATTTTAAGATCAAATTTATTTGCTATAGCACCTAAAGTATCTCCAGTTTTCACTGTATAAGACACAACTTCCTTTGCAACAACATAATCTTTTAAATTGATAGATTTAACATTAAGTGTTCTTCCATCAGATGATCTAGGAATAACTATTTTACCTTCTCTAATCATCTCATAGATAGCATCCCTTTCTGGATAATCTAATTTAACACCAATTATTTCCCAGTTGTTATGTACAATAGGATCTAATTTTCCATTTTTTTCTTCCTTTGTATATTTAATAATTAGATCTCTTATTCTTCCTGCATCTTGCATAGCTTCATAAGAATCATAGTATTTATCTTCAGGTTTTACCCATCCATTCTTAGTTAATGTACCAAATCTATAGTTATTTACTGCCACCTTATAGATCTTAGCTAGATCTATAGCTTTTCCATTAATTGTTGGATCTACTATTCTATTTCCTGCATCTTTAGATAGATCTATTTTATAGTTTACTCCTGCAAATATATCATAGTTATAACCTCTTACATCTTCATTAAATGAGATAGTTACATCTCCTTCATTCCAAGTATTATAATATGACATAGACCATTCCATAAACTTAAGTAAGTTTTCACCTGTCATATTAACACCAACTAAAGTGTTTGCATATTTATAGATATTAGCTACATCTTTATTATGAAAATTTCCTGTTTTTAAATTAGCTTCTGCCTTAAAGAATGCCGCTGATGATACATCTGCTTTTGCATATTTTAACTGCACATCATTTATTAGATCTATTACTGCATTTGGCTGTAATTGAGCTGTAGGCATAGTAGTTACCTTATCTTCACCAGTTATGAAATCTGGTCTAGTTATAAATGTTTCGCTAACCTCTCCAATTACTGTATTTGCTACAGATTTAGCTTGATCATCTACATATTTAAATTCGTCTAATATTTTCTGATCCGCTTCAATTGTCTTAGTTTGAATATTTTCTACATCTATCCCTTTAATTACCCATTTTCCCTCTTCTTTTTTTACATGAATATCAGCTTTAGATACTGCCCAACCTGCAAATCCAGGTTCTATAATTGGAGTATTATTTATATTTTCAACATACTTAGCATGCTCATGTCCTCCAAATATAACATCAAATTCAGGTACTTTATTCGCCAGATCATAGATTCCAGCTCCACCATATTCATCTTCTCTTCCCATATGGAAAGATCCAACTAAGATATCATACTGACCGTCTAATTCTTTTACAGTTTCTTGGACAGATTTCAATATTTCATTGAACTCTAACCCTTTAAAGTGACCAGGAGAAGATGACTCCCACATAGGTACATATGGAGGGATAACTCCTATTACAGCTACTCTAGCACCATTTACATTGAAAATCTGATATGGATTTACATAGTTCGATCCATCTTTTTTATTTTTAATGTTAGCTGAAAGCACAGTTCCATTAAAATTAGATATATTTCTTTCTATAAATTCCTTTTCGAAGTTAAACTCATGATTTCCTAAAGTCCAAATGTCATAACCTATGCTATTCATAGCTTCTACCATAGGATGTACTTCAAGGTCATTAAATAATTCTGATGAATTGTCTTGAACTGTATCACCGTCATCCATTAATATCATATTAGGATTTTCTGCTCTTAAAGAATTAACAACAGTTGATATTTTTGCTAAACCTGCATCATCATCCTTACCATCTATTGCATAATCATAAGGATAAATTCTACCGTGTACATCTGAAGTTGCTGCTACTCTAATAGTTTGTTCAGCTACCTCTTCCTCCCCCTTAACTATAACTTCATGAGTTACTACCCTCTCAGTTATTTCCATTTTTACCGGTTCTTTCTTTTCTACCGACACATCATTTGAATTACAAGCCATAAAAATACTTGTTATCAGTGTTGCCATTAAAAACTTTTTCATCTTTCCCTCCTTTTTTTTTTATATTAAAATTTTATCCTCTAATTAATTTTTTTCTTTTAAAAAGTCCACCTTTTTTCTTTATTAAATAAATAGAAACACTAGCAGTTATAGGAACAGTTAATACTATGCCAATACTTCCAGATAATGCTTGAATAAGTTCTATTGCAATTACAGGCATATTTATAAATTGCTTAGCTTTCATTTGAAAACCCCATATCATTAACATTAAATTCAATGAACTTCCTGTAAATGCTAAAATTAATGTATTGGTCATAGTTCCCATTATATCTTTTCCTATGTCCATAAGTGATGTAAAGAGATCATCTAAATGAATATTTGGATTTCTTTTACATAATTCATTACAAGATGACGCAATAGACATAGCTACATCATTAATAGCTCCTAAAGATGCTATCAATATAGAAGTAAACATAAGACCATTTATTTTTACGTGATAATCTGCTGCTAAATATAAAATTTGTTCACCTTTTTCCATATGAATTCCTGCTAATTTGGTTAAACTTCCAAAAATATAAGAAATTGTCCCAGATATCATTACACCAATAATAGTTCCCAATATAGCTGAGTAAGTTTTTCTATTAAAATCTCCTATCAACAAAAACGTTACAACAGTTATTGTGGAACACAAAAATATTGCCCAAGGAATAGGATTTCCCCCTCTAAATATTATAGGTATAAGAACAAATACTATAATTACACCTGTAAATATAAGAGATAATATTGATTTAGCTCCACTTAAACGACCAAAAACAAGTAATGTTAAACAAAATAATCCAATCAATATATAAATATATCGATCCATCTTATAATTATAAAACCAGACATGTTCTTTTCCTTCTTTTTCTCTAATTGTAAATATAGCTTTCATCCCTGGTTTAGCAAATACATTATGCCGATTACTTAGTACATTTATTACATCATATACTTGATCTTTATATACTCCCTTTAATATCTTTACCTCTATCTTTTGTTTTCCAACATATCTTCCAGGAATTAATGGGTCTGGATTTATAGTTTCCTCTTTTATAGATAAAACTTCTCCATCTACAAATTCATAGTTAAAATATTTTTTTACTCCAAAATTTTTATTTATTGTTAACGATGTATAAATTATTCCAATAATAGATATAATAACGATAACTATTAATTTTTTTTTATTTTTTGTCATATAAAATCATCCTTTTTTTAATTACTTAAAATATTTTTTTATTTTTTTTAAATTGTATTTAAGTATAAACTAAGATATTACTTTTTTCAAGTTTTATAAACAATAGATTGTCTTAAGTTAACATAATACCAATATATTAGATAATATTTTTTAATGCCAATTGAACTATAATAATCGTGGTGTTATACTCT
>DDQV01000118.1 GCA_002342785.1 Fusobacteriaceae bacterium UBA2433
GATAAAAAATCTGGTATTTCAATACAAAGAGATTAAATAAAAAATTATTGATTAAAAATTTCTTAATTATATTTTACATTTTGAAAAAACTATGTTAAAATACTTCAAATAAAAACTTTAGTATCAAAAAATAAAACTAATTCAAATAATAATAAGTGAGTTGATTAACATGTATAATTCAAAAATTGAACAATTAAATATACTAATGCTAATGATGCTGTGGTAGAGTTTGTAACTTAAATTTTAAATTTAAGAACAGACTCATTTTGTATTAACTTACGAGTTTGTTCACTAGCATCTTTAATTAGAAAGCCTGTGGAAAACTCCACAGGCTTTTATTTTATAAAAAAAACAATTAACAGGAGGAACAATTATGAATTTTAAATTTGAAACATTACAACTACATGCTGGACAAGTAAAAGATACTCTAACTGGGTCTCGTGCTGTACCTATCTATCAAACTGCATCTTATACTTTTAAAGATGCAGACCACGGAGCGAGGTTATTTAATTTAGAAGAAGAGGGAAATATATATACAAGAATAGGAAATCCAACTAACGAAGTATTAGAAAAAAGAATAGCAGCATTAGAAGGTGGTGTAGGAGGTTTAGCAGTAGCATCAGGGTCAGCGGCTATAACATATGCTCTCTTAACTATTGCTAGATCAGGCGATGAGATTGTTTCAGCAAAGGGAATCTATGGAGGTAGTTATAATTTTTTATCTAATACGATAGAAGATTTTGGAATAAAAACTAGATTTTTTGAAACATCTAATTTAGATACTTTAGAAAAAGCTATAACACCTAAAACAAAAGTAATCTTTATAGAAACACTAGAAAATCCCACAGGTCAAATAGTTGATTTAGATGCCATATCAGAGATAGCGCAAAAATACAAATTGCCTTTAGTTGTAGATAATACTTTTGGAACACCATATCTAATAAAACCTATTGAACATGGAGCAAATATAGTAGTTCATTCAGCTACAAAATTTTTAGGTGGACATGGAACGACCATAGCAGGAGTTATTGTTGATGGTGGAAATTTTAACTGGAAAGATGATAAATTTAAATCTTTTAATATCCCTGATCCTGGATATAATAATCTAATATATTCTGATCTAGGAGAACAAGCATTTATATTAAAAGCTAGAGTAAGATTATTAAGAGATACGGGAGCTGCTCTCTCTCCATTTAATGCTTTTTTAATATTACAAGGAATAGAAACTTTATCTCTTAGAGTAGAAAGACATGTGGAAAATGCAAAAAAAATTGCTGAGTTTCTAAAATCAAATTCAGAAGTAGATTGGATAACCCACCCAGAATTTACAACTAAAGAACAAAAAGAATTAGCTAATAAATATTATAAAAGAGGTGTAGGATCGATATTTACTTTAGGATTACACGGGGGAAAAGAACGAGCAAAAAGATTTATAGAAAGCTTAGAAATCTTTTCTCATCTAGCTAATGTTGCTGATGCAAAATCCTTAATAATTCATCCTGCAAGTACAACTCATAGCCAACTTAGCGAGAAACAATTAGAAGCTGCAGGAATAAAATCAAATATGATAAGAATTTCAATAGGATTAGAAAATATAGATGATTTAATAGAAGATTTAAAAAATGCAATAATAAAATCCAAATAAAATACTAATAAACTAATTACTAAATTTAAATGCTTAGGAGAAAATATGAAAATAAAAGATTTATTTAAAAATAAAAACACAGTTATCTCATTTGAGATATTTCCACCAAATAAAAAATTTCCAGTAGAAAATATATATAAAACCATCGATGAATTATCAAAATTAAATCCAGATTATATAAGTGTAACCTATGGAGCAGGAGGAACTACACAAGACAGAACTGTCGAAATTACTAATAGAATAAAAAACATAAATAAAATAGAAACTATGGCTCACCTCACTTGTATAGGAGCCACAGAAGAATCTATAAATGCCACTTTAAAACAATTAAAAAATAATGGAATAAAAAATATATTAGCTCTTAGAGGGGATATCCCAAGAGATCAAATTCATGATTCAAAGTTTAGTTATGCTAGTGATCTTGTGAAACATATAAAAAAAGATGGTTCTTTTTCAATAGGTGGTGCATTTTATCCTGAAGTACATTTTGAAAATAATGATCTATTAGACCTTTTTCATCTAAAAACAAAAGTAGATTCTGGAACAGATTTTTTAGTCTCACAATTATTTTTTGACAATGAAGATTTTTATAAATTTAAAGAAAAAACTCAAAAATTAAATATAAACGTTCCACTAGTTGCAGGAATATTACCAGTAACAAATTACAAACAGATTCAAAAAGTAAGGGAACTTTGCAATGCAAAAATCCCTAGAAAATTTCAAACAATATTAGATAAATTTAAAGATGACCCAAAAGCACTAGAAGAAGCGGGAATAATATATGCCACAGAACAAATAATTGATCTAATAGCTTCTGGAGTGGACGGAGTCCATATATATACAATGAATAAAGTCCATGTAACTAGAAAAATTTTAGAAAATATAAAATATATCCGTGAAGGAATAAAGGAGGCAAAATAAAATGGATATAAAAGATATTTTGAAGGAAAGAATAATGGTTTTAGACGGTGCTATGGGCACATCTATACAAAATTATAATTTAACTGAAGATGATTTTAGAGGGGAGAGATTTAAAAATTTTCCCTCTAAATTAAAGGGAGCCAATGAAATTCTAAATTTGACTAAACCTGATGTTATAAAAGAGATATATAACAGCTATATTTTTGCCGGAGCAGATATTATTGAAACAAATACCTTTAATGGAAACACAATATCTATGTCAGATTATAATCTAGAAGACCTGGCATATGAAGTTTCTTTAGAAGGAACTAAATTGGCCAAATCAGCAGCTTTAGATTATTTTAAAAAAACTAATAAAAAAATATGGGTAGCAGGATCTATAGGCCCTTCAAATAAAAGTATTACTATCAATTCATCAAAAGTAAATTTTGATATATTAAAAAATGCTTACAAAAAACAAATTAGTGGAATCCTTCATGGTGGTGGGGATATTCTTCTTATTGAAACTATATTTGATGGTTTAAATGCAAAAGCAGCAGTTGTTGGAGCAGAAGAAATTTTTGAAGAAGAGGGAAAAGTTCTCCCTATAATGATCTCAGCTACAGTTGATAAATTTGGAAGAATATTATCTGGACAAACTATAGAATCATTGGTCGTCTCTTTAGATAGAGATTCTATTATATCTTTTGGTTTAAATTGTTCTTTTGGAGCTACTGAATTATTACCTCTTATAGATAAATTAGGAAAGTTCACTCATAAACCTATTTCAATATATCCAAATGCCGGACTCCCAAATGAAATAGGGGAATATAGTGAGAAACCAGAGGAAACTATAAAAATATTAAATAATTTAATTAATAATTCTGGAATAAATATTATAGGAGGATGTTGTGGTACAACTCCTAAACACATAAAACTAATAGCAGATGCGGTCAAAGATCAAAAACCTAGAGTTTTAAAAGAAAGATCTTTAGAATTTAGTATTTCAGGAAATGAAGTTTTAACTAAAAAAGGATTTTTAATTGTAGGTGAAAGAAATAATGTAGCAGGGTCTAGAAAATTTGCAAGACTTATAAAAGAAAAAAAATATGATGAAGCTTTAGAAATCTCAAGAACTCAAGTAAAAAAAGGTGCTAACATTTTAGACCTTAATTTAGATGATGGACTTATAGATTCCAAAGTTGAGATGAAAAAATATATAAAATTACTTTTATCTTCTACAAATACTGCTAATATTCCAGTTATGATTGATTCTTCTAACTTTGATATCATAGAAGAAGGACTTAAAAATCTTCCATCTAAGGGAATTGTTAACTCTCTTAGCCTAAAAGATGGAGAGAAAGAATTCATTAGAAAAGCCAAAATAGTTAAAAAATATGGTGCGGCTTTAGTAGTCATGGCCTTTGATGAAACTGGCCAAGCAAATACATTTAGAAAAAAAATAGAAGTTTCCAAAAGATCCTATGATCTCTTACTAAGAATAGGTTTTTTACCTACTGATATTATTTTTGATACAAATATTTTAACCATTGGTACAGGTGAAAAAACAGATAGAAATTATGCAAAAGATTATATTAATTCTATAAAATGGATAAAAGAAAATTTACCCTATGCAAAAACAAGTGGAGGACTCAGTAATGTTTCATTTGCTTTTCGAGGAAATAATCCACTAAGACATGCAATTCATCAAATATTTTTAAATTTAGCCAAAGAAAGTGGATTAGATATGGTAATTATGAATCCTGGAGAAGATACAATTGAAATAAATAAATCTTTAGAAGATAAGATCTATAGCTTAATAATGAATACAGAAGATATATTAGATTCACTTTTAGATGAACAGATAGAAAAAGTAACCACTATAAAACCTATGGGTGAAAAATTAAATCCAAGGGAACAGATTATCGATAACTTAGTTAATGGAAATAAATTAAACCTAACAACTCTTATAGATTTCTTATTAAAAGATTATTCTCCCATATCAATTATACAAAATATATTAATGGAAGGAATGGAAAGAGTCGGAAAATATTTTAATACTGGGAAATTATTCTTACCTCAAGTAGTTAAAAGTGCTGTAATAATGAAAGAAGCTGTAGCTTATTTGACGCCATTTATTGAAACTGAAAAAGTTGATATTGATAATAAAGCTACCATAGTTATGGCCACTGTAGATGGTGATGTTCATGATATTGGAAAAAATATAGTAAAAACTGTTTTAGAATGTAATGGATATAAGATTATCGATTTAGGAGTAATGACTTCTATGGATAAAATAATAACTACAATTAAAAATGAAAAAGTTGATGCTGTTGCTCTAAGTGGCTTAATAACACCTTCTCTTTACGAGATGGCAAGAGTAGCTAAAGAGATGACAAAGAAAAAAATAAATATTCCTCTTTTCGTTGGAGGTGCTGCTACATCTGAACTTCATACAGCAATAAAAATAGAACCAAATTATATTGGTAATGTATTTCACCTTACAGATGCCTCTAATACCGTTTTGGTATTAGATAAAATATTAGCAAAAAATCAAATATATATAGATTCAGTACTTGATTCATATAAAATGTTAAGAGAGGCTTATGTAAAAAATGAAGAAACTAAAACTTATTTAAGTTTAGAAGATGCCTTTAATAAAAGAAAAAAAATCATTAATAAAGTAATTAAACCATCAAAAATGGGTATATTTGATATAAAAATGACTGTTGAAAACTTAGAAAAATATATTGATTGGGATATATTTTTACACAATTGGAAAGTTAAAGAAACCTCAAAAGAAAAAGAAATTTTAGAAGATGCTAAAAAACATTTAAAAATATTGAAAGATGAAAATTTAAAAATATCTGCTAGATATGGAATCTTCAATGTAGAAAAAAAATCAAATGACATCTTAACAATTAATAATTTAGATCTTCCTATGGTAAGAACACAACAATGGGAAACCTCTATATCTTTAACAGATTTTGTAGAGACTAAAGATTATATCGGATCTTTTGTAGTATCTATTGCTCCGGTCTCTGGAAAAACAGAATATGAGGACATAATGTATAAATTACTTGGAAATAGATTAGCAGAAGCTGCCTCTAACTATTTAGAAGAAGAAGTCAGTAAAATAATAAATGTTAAGATAAGACCAGCCTTTGGTTATCCAATCTTACCTGATCATTCTATGAAAAAAGAAATATTTGATTTGATGAATGTTTGGGAGTTAGGATTAACTCTTAGTCCAACTTATACTATGACTCCTATCCATAGCGTTTGTGGTCTATTATTTTTTAGTGAAAATGCCAAATATTTTGATCTTGGAAAAATTGACAAAAATCAAGTTAGATCTTTAGCAAAATATAGAAAAGTAGATTTTGATACGATGAAAGAGAATCTAGGTATTTCAATCTATTAATTTTCTAATAAAATATATTAAAAAAATCCTCTACTATAAATAGTAGAGGACTCTTTTTATTTTTCTCCTAATAATCTATCTAAGATTATAGCAACTGCAGATCTTACTGACAGATGGTTGTATTTTGTCTTTCCTCTTATAGGATCTAAAATATGAGTACAGCTATCCATGATCTCATCTATTAAACCATGACCAGTCCCAAATAATAATAGATAAACATTATCATCATTAAATATTTTTTCACTCATCCCTTCATAAGAGATTGAATTTTCATAAACTCTTGCAGAAGTTGTTATAATTATTGGTTTTTTTCCTTCAGCTTTTTCTATCTCTTCTACAGCTTTTTCTATACTTTCAGTTACAAATGTACTAGAAAATGCCGCTTCTCTATCTTTATTATAATTTCCACCAAATCCATCTTTCCAATATCCAATTACTCTACTAGTCAATTCTACTTGAGCATCTACTGGAGTAATTATATGATATCCTTTTATGTCATAAGTCTTACAACTCCTAGATATATCATGGATATCAAAATTTGTTACTGATGTAGCAACTGTTTCTTGGTTTCTGTTATACACGGGATAGTGTACTAAACCTAAATATATTTTTTCTCTCATTTATTTTCTCCCTTTTTCTATTTTACTTCTTCTAATTCCTTTGTATAGATATCTATATCTTTTATATATACATCTTTCGCATACTTTAGATATTCAATATATTTATCTGATAATTTTTTCTTTACTACAGCAGGATTTCCAATCACTAAACTACCTTCTTCAATCTTTAGATTAGCACCTACAACAGATCCAGCTCCTACCAAACAATTTTTTGGTATAGTCGATCCATTTAATAAAATAGCACCCATTCCAATCAAGCAATTATCGCCAATAGTACATCCATGAATAATAGCATTATGTCCTACAGTAACTCCAACTCCTAAAGTAACAGGATAAGGTGCGTCTCCATGTACTATACAGTTATCTTGTATATTAGAACTATTTCCAATAATAATTTTACTCATATCTCCACGTACTACTGCTCCAAACCAAATACTTACATCTTCGCCTAACTCAACATCTCCTACTATAGTAGCATTAGGAGCTATATAATTATTTTTACCCATTTTTGGTTTTTTATCTTTTAAAGAATATATCAAAATTCATTCTCCTCCCTTTAAAAAAATTTTCATCTTTTTTTATCAGTTATGATTCTAAAGTTCTTCTACTATCTCTTTTAATAATTTTTTTTCTTCCTTTGTAAATTCTTTTTTTTCTAATAGATCTGGTCTTCTTAAATAAGTTCTTTTAAGACTTTCTTTTTTTCTCCACAATTCTATATTTTTATGGTGTCCAGAAAGTAATATTTCTGGAATTTTTAATCCGTCAAATTCTGCTGGACGAGTATAGTGAGGATGATCTAACAAACCATTGTAAAATGAATCCTGTTCATAGGATTCTTTATTTATTACACCTGGTAGGAGTCTAGCAATTGAATCAGTTATCACCATTGCTGGTAACTCTCCACCAGTCAAAACGAAATCCCCAATAGATATTTCTAAATCTACTTTTTTTTCTATAACTCTCTCATCTATACCTTCATAATGACCTGCTATTATAGTTATTTCTTTTTCGAAGCTTAGTTCATTAGATAATTTTTGATTTAGTGTTATTCCTTGAGGTGAGGTATAAATTATCTTTCCAGTAGTTTTTTCCAAAGCCTTAAAAATAGGTTCAGCTTTTAATACCATTCCTGCTCCTCCACCAAATGGAGTATCATCAGCAGTATTATGTTTATCGAAAGTATAATCTCTTATATCAATAATATTTATCTCTAATGACCCACTATTTATAGCTCTCTTAATTATACTTTCACTTTTAAACCCATCAAACATGGCAGGAAAAAGAGTTAAAATATTTATTTTCATGGTCTCATTCCCTCTATTAGATCAAAAGTAACCACTTTTTTTTCAAAATCAATATCTTTAACAAATTCTTCTACTGAGGGAACCATTATTTCATCTTTTCCTTTACCAATTATATAGATATCATGACCTGCAGTTTCCATTACGTCAACGATTTCTCCTAATTTTTCTCCTTCTACAGTAACAGCCATCATTCCAATAATATCAGAAGCATAATATTCATCCTCTTCTAATCCTAAAATATCTTTTCTTACATAGATAGAATATCCAGATAGAGCAACTCCATCTGTTTTATTAGTTATCTCTTCAAAATCAAAAGCTAATCTTTTAGGACTTAATTTTTTTATATTTGTCACTGTTAATATTTTGCTCATTCCATTGGTATTCTTAACAATTACTTTAGATCCCACTAATATACTTAGATCTTCAAAATTTGAAGAAACTTTCAGTGTTCCCATTAGATGGTGAGTTCCAGAAATTTTTCCAACTGAAATTAATTCCATATTCCTACCTCCTAATTAATCTAAAAATTCTACATTTACATTTAATTTATCTTTCACTGCTGCTGCTTGCATTACACCTCTAATAGAGTTAGCAGTCAAACCATTTTTACCTATTACCTTCCCAAGTTCTCCATCAGCTACTCTTATTTTAAAAATAATAAGATCTTTTTTCTCTTCGTGTGTTATATTTATTGCTTCTTGTGTTTTTACCATCTCTGAAACTATATATTTTAGTAATTTTTCTAATTTTTCCATCTTTATATTCCTCCTTAACTTTCTATTAAATCGACAAAATTTTAATTATTTTTTATATATTTTATTAATTCTTTATTTACTCTTTTAGGGATTCCATCTCTATTTGTAAAAATATTTGTAGTATTTGCAGATCCAAATAGAACTTTCATCTCTTTATCATAAAATTCATATTTAAATTTAATTTTTATTCTATCAATATATATTAAAATAGTTTTTATTTTTAATTCCATATCATACTCTATGGCTTTAAAAAATTTTATATCTATATCTGACACAGGAAGAAAAATTCCTTTTTCTTCTAAAGATTTGTAGGAAATATTTTTAGTTCTAATAAATTCTGTCCGTCCTTTTTCCATCCATATAACATAATTAGAATGATATACCCTTCCCATTTGGTCAGTTTCGTTATAATAAACTCTATGATCTATTGTATGACAATTTTTTTCCATCATTGTCTCCCTTTGACCTTAATTTTAAATTATTTTATAATACACCCTTCCAAGGCCCTTCATAAGTTATTTTAGCATAGACTCCCATATTATCTAAATCCTTTACAACTCCCCTTACATCATCTGCATAAAATTCAGTAGATATAATCTTTATTGTTCCCAACTTAGCATCTAAAGTCCTTACTATTCCCAAACCTTCATAAGCTTCCATTACTTTATTTATAAAATCTATATGCTTTCTTTCAGTTTGAATGAAAAACTCGTAACTTCTCATCATAATTTTTACCTCCTCTATATTAATAATAATTTTATCCATAAATAAAAAATTCAGAATGGATTTTTATATCCATTCTTAAATCTTTAATTATTATTTTTCCTCTAATACTCTGATAAGTTCCATATATTCATCGATAGTTATAGATTCTGCTCTCCTATTTCCTTCTATGCCTATAGTGGCTAACTTTTCTCTTAATTCAGATTTACTGAATCCTAGATTAGATAAATTATTTAATATATTTTTTCTCTTAGTAGCAAAAGCAGCCTTTATATATTTAAAAAATGTAGCTTCATCTACTAATTTTTCATATTTATTATCAGTACGCAGTTTGATCGACATAAATGCTGAATCAATCTTAGGTATCGGTTCAAAATCTTCTTTTGGAATTGTAAATAGATATTTTGCATCACCATAATATTCCACAGATAATGTGAGAACACTTCTTTCGCTTCCTGATTTAGCGCAAATTCTTTGAGCTACTTCTTTTTGTACCATTATATAGACTTCACTTATTATATTTCTATTTTTTATTAACTTTTGAACGATTGGAGAAGTTATATAGTAGGGAATATTAGCTACAACTTTTATAGGTTCTCCTATCTTTTCTTGAAAATCTACTTCTAAGACATCTCCCATAAGTAATGTAAATTTAGGATTGGTATCAAATTTATTTCTAAGTATTTTTTCTAAATCTGTATCTATTTCCATACATGTAACTTTTTTTCCATGTTCCAACAATAATTTCGTAAGAGCACCCTCACCAGGTCCAATCTCCACTATAGCATCATTTGAATTCACACCTGAAACTTCTATAATTTTATCTAAAACATCATTTGCGTTAGTTAAAAAATTTTGTCCATATTTTTTTTTATGCTTAAATCCCATCTTTCACCTTCTTTTTTATGGTTTATTTTTCTATGACTACTTTCCCAACAAATGGAAGTTCCCTATGTTTTTCAGCATAATCTATTCCATAACCAACTACAAATTCATCTGGGATTTGAAATCCTGAAAATTCCACATCTACATTGACTTCTCTTCTAGCTGGTTTATCTAAAAGTGTACAAATACTAAGTGATTTAGGTTCTCTAATCTTTAAAATTTCTACGACTTTACTAAGAGTAAAACCTGTATCTATTAGATCTTCTACAATAAGAACATCTTTACCTTTAATAGAGTCTTCAATATCTTTTTTTATTTTTACATCTCTAGAAGAGGTCATAGAACTACCATAACTAGATACAGTCATAAAATCAAGTCTTACGTTTTCTAATTTTAATTCCCTTGCAATATCAGCCATAAATATTACTGATCCACGTAAAAGAGCAATCAGTACTAGTTCTTCACTATCTTTATATTTTTTATTTATTTTTTCTCCTAACTCTGCTACTTTTTTTGCTATCTCTTCTTTTGAGATCATTACTTCTACTGAATATTTCATTTTCGTTATCTCCTTAGTCTTCTAAATTTCCCATTATACCTACATAAGGAATATTTCTATACTCTTGCATATAATCTAATCCATAACCTAGTACAAATTCATCTTCTATTTCAAAACCAACATATTGAACATCAATTTCAACTTCTCTTCTTGATGGTTTATTTAAAAGTGTACATAAAGATACTGACTCAGGACCTCTATGACCTAACATCTTTAATACTGTTTTTAGTGTATTTCCAGAATCTATTATATCTTCCACAACAATTACATGTTTCCCCATAATATTTTCATCTAAATCTTTTTTTATTTTTACCTCTCTCGTTGATATAAATTCATTTCCATAACTAGACACAGTCATAAAATCCATCTTTAATGGTAATTCTATCTTTCTACATAGGTCTGCCATAAATATAATTGATCCTTTTAATAGACATACTACAATTATATCACCTTCTTTATCTTTAAAATCATTTGTAATTTGAGCTCCTAGTTCAGCCACCCTTACTGCAATTTGTTCCTCTGTAAGCATTTTTGTTTCAATTCCTTTATCCCAAGGTTTTTTATTCAATTTTGTTTCCTCCTAGAATTATAATTTACCTCATATTTTACCATTAATTCTTAGTTTTTTTCAATTTTATTTATATAAACTTGAATTACTATTCATTTTTTAATAAAAATAATAATATTTTCCATCCTTTTGATATTTTTTTTACTCAAATATTAAAAATTTTATTTTCTAAAATACTATAATCTTTTAAGTAAGAAAATAAACAGAAAAAATTATTTCCATTTCTAATCTCTTGCATTGTATAATAAAATGTAATAGAATAACATTATAAACTTTTCTTTGAAATATTTTAAGAAAGATATCAATAAAATTATAATAAAAATTTTAACCGGTTATAAGTGATGTAATTATTTAATCCACTTATAGCTTTTCTTGATTTCAAAATAAATATAAAAATTTAAAAAAATTGTAATTTAAATAATAATTTGGAGGTTATATGTATGAAATTATCAAGTTACTTAAATCCTAAGTGTATCTATCTAAATTTAAAAGGAGATACAAAGGAAGATATTCTTAATCAAATGATAAACAATACAGCTAAAAATGATAAAACGTTTAATGATTCCTTAGATTTAATAAAAAAATCTGTTTTTGCACGAGAAGCAGAGGTTTCTACAGCTATGGGAAGTGGTATTGCTATACCTCATGCTAGGATAGATCAATATGATGATATCCTTATCTCTATTGGTATTATGAAAGAACCTATTGAATGCGATATGGCAGATATGAAAAATAAAGATCTAGTAAAAATATTTTTTATGATCACAGCTGAAACTTTAAAAAATAAAATCATTTTAAAAATAATGTCTGCTATTTCTAAGATAGCTATCAAAGATAAACCTTTATTAGAAAAAATTAAAAATGCAAAAACGAGTACTGAAGTCTATGATCTCTTAAGCCAAATAGATGTAGATATAAAAAATAAAATTACTGCTGAAGATGTTATGGATCCTACAATAAAACCAGTTAGTCCAGAAGACACTTTAGAAGATATAGCTAGAAGACTTATTACTGAAGAAAAATCAGGATTTCCAGTTGTAGATGACGAGGGATATTTTTTAGGAGAGATGACTGAAAGGGAACTTATTTCATTTGGAATGCCTAGCTATACATCAGTTATGGAGGATTTAAATTTTTTTACTATAGGAGAGCCCTTTGAAGAATATTTAAAAAATGAAAAAACAACCAGTATTAAAGGTATTTATAGAAGTGAAACAGTTATTGTAGATAGAAAAACTCCTATTATGGAAATATGCTTGTTAATTGTAAACAAAGGTTTTACTAGAATATATGTGGTTGAAAAAGGTAAATATTATGGAACAATCTTAAGATCACATATAATCAAAAAAGTTTTACATATATAAGTTAAGGTATTTAGGAGGAAACAAACATGCAACTAACAATAGGTTTAATTATATTTATAGCAACATTTTATTTGATAATAACAGAAAAAGTCCCCGGTCCTATCGCTACATTGTTAGGAGGACTACTAATGTCATTAGTAGGAATTATAAATGAACATGAAGCACTCAATGCTATTGGTTCAAGATTAGAAATAATTCTTTTATTAGTTGGTATGATGATAATTGTTCATTTTATCTCTGAAACAGGAGTATTTCAATATCTAGCAGTAAAAGTAGCGCAGTTAGTAAAAGGAGAACCCTTTCCATTACTTATACTTTTAGCAGTAATAACTGCTATATGTTCAGCATTTTTAGATAATGTGACTACTATTTTACTCATGGCCCCAGTATCAATTTTATTAGCTAATCAACTTAAAGTTGATCCATTTGTGTATATTATGACTTTAATAATGTCTGCTAATATTGGTGGATTAGCTACTCTTATTGGTGATCCAACTCAACTTATTATAGGAACAGAAGGTAAAATAGGTTTTAATGATTTCTTAATAAATACAGCTCCAATGGCTATTATTTCACTGGCTATGTTGATCATCACTGTCTATTTTATGTATGGTAGAAAAATGAAAGTCTCTAGAGATTTAAAAGCTAGAGTGATGGAATTAGATGCTTCTAGATCTTTAAAAGATATAAAATTACTTCAAGAATCTGCTACTATATTTGCATTGGTAATCTTTGGATTCTTAATGAATAATTTTATTGATAAAGGATTAGCAATAATAGCTCTAAGTGGAGCGGTATTACTAATATTGATAACTAAAAGAGAACCTATAGAAGTTTTTAAACATGTAGAATGGGATACCTTGTTTTTCTTCATGGGATTATTTATGTTAGTAGAAGGAATCGAATCTACAGGTTTTGTAGATATTATTGGTCAAAATATTATAAAATATACCAAGGGAAACTTCCCATTGGCAGTTAGTATGATAATGTGGGTATCAGCATTATTTACCTCTGTAATTGGAAACGTAGCTAATGCAGCCATGGTCTCTAAAATAATTCATTTTATGATTCCAAGTTTTCAAAATATGCAAACTACAACATTTTGGTGGGCACTCTCAATGGGTTCTCTTTTAGGAGGTAATATAACTATTTTAGCCTCTGCAACCAATGTAGTAGCTATAAA
>DDQV01000129.1:0-204 GCA_002342785.1 Fusobacteriaceae bacterium UBA2433
TTCCCCATCCTGCTAAATATGTAAATATTTTTGGTCCAAAGTCTCTAGCTGGATTCATTGCAAACCCTGTAAGTGGTCCTAAAGATGACCCAATTATTGCAATTACTATACCAATTAAAATAGCAGATGAATGTCCTTTAGGAGCACCATTTTGATCATCTCCCACTGCAAATATTGTCATCATAAGTACCGCAGTTATTACAA
>DDQV01000129.1:303-28538 GCA_002342785.1 Fusobacteriaceae bacterium UBA2433
AAACTTTCTACACTTCCTCTAATTATTCCATGAGTTTTATCGTAAGCTATAAATAAATTTCTATAAAGAAAATATACAAGTGATGCCGCAGAAAATGCTCCAAATATTTGAGCACATATATAAGGTATTACTTTTTTCTTATCAAAGCCTCTAAATGTCATCAATGCCAAAGTTACTGCTGGATTTAAATGCGCTCCTGAAACTCCCGCAGTTACATATATTGCTATTGATACACCTAATCCCCAAACGATACTTATTTCCCACTGTCCCATATTCACACCTGCTAAAACTAATGCAGATACACAACCTGCACCAAAAAATATAAGTAATCCAGTACCTAAAAACTCAGCAACACACAACCCTAATAATTTTTCTTTTTTCATTTTTCCCCCCCTATATTTAGTTTAAAAACTATTTGCTATCAAAACATAGCTAGATTTTATCCTATATGTTTGTAAGTGCTATCCCTAAAGGTGTTACCAAAAGAGGCTTATAAGTTTTTATAACTTTTTTTCCTAACTCTTTCTCAAAAACAGAATCAAAACCCTTAAAAGTACATGCTCCGCCTACTACATAAACTGTGTCTACATCGTAACCTTTTAAAAAATTTTTCACTATTACAGCCATCTTTTCCACAACTGGCCTTATAACTGGAAAAATTTCATTTTCTCTGTCCTTATCTTTTTTTAATTCTTCAGCTTCATCAAAAGTTATCTTATAATTACCTGCTATCACTAAAGACATATGAGTACCACCAGTAGGCTCATCTGCTGTAAATATAACTTTACCATCTTTTAATATACTTATTCCTGTAGTTCCACCACCTACATCTACAACAGCTCCATCTGTTATTTTTAAAACTTTTGCTGCTGCTGTAGGTTCATCAATTACCTTTATAACAGCTATGTCTGCTGATTCTATAACATTAGATATAGCTTTGACACTACCTTCTTCTACACCAGGAGGGATAGCTGTAAACCCTTCCGTAATTTCTATTCCTAGATCTTTTTCTACTTTCTGTTTCAATTCTTTTACAATTTTTATTGCACCTAAAAAATCTACAACTATACCATCTTTAACTACTGAAGAAGGATAACTAGCTCCTCCTAAGGGTTCTCCATTTTTATCTACTACACTAATTACAATATTGGCAGTTCCTAAATCTACTCCCACATAAAATTCTTTTTCAGTAAAATCTGAACTAGGTTTATTCATTTTTTCATCAAATTTTTTTATATATGCATTAACTTTTTTTATATTCATAATTATACTCTCCATCTAGAAACGAAAATTATCTAATAAACCTTTGTTTGGCGAATTTACAATATCAGCTGAAATTATTCCCTCTAAATTTTCGTTTTCTACCTTAGATATTATATTTGTAACAGCTGAAGTGTCACCTTCAAATATAATTATTCCTTTAGCACACATTCCAATTCCAATTTTTATTGTTAGTATTGTCACAGGACTTTGATCCTCTATAAAATCAGAGGCCTCTATAGCCCCTATTGTATTAAAAAATTCCACTATCCCTAGACTTTTAACATGTTTTGGGTATTGAATACGTTTATTTAACTTACTTAAAAGATCCTCACTAATACCACTTACCATTTTAATGAGTATATATTTGTGTTTAACATTTTCAGATTTCATTTTTTCTATATTGATTCTAACATCCTCAATTTCCCCCTGGGACCCACTAAAAATAAGTAGGTATTTACCAGGGCAAATTAACTTTGATTCTTCTACATCTACATTAAAATTCTTTGTTATCTCATTTAAAATGAAAAAAGCAGAGCTTATATTTCTAAATTCTAATAAAATAAGATTTTTTTTCAAATTAATCTCCCCCAATTTCAAATAAATTTGATATCAATATTTATTTTATTGATAATCCTCCTACCAATACACATCTTCTATTTCTTGCAAAACTTCTAGCAGATGTAAGACCTTCTCCAGTTGGACCTGCTATAGTAAATGTACTATACCCTTCTCCACCTACACCTATTCCAGAATATGAAGGTCCATTTTTAACTAAGATAGTTGTTTCCATATCTCTAGCATATTTTGTTAGAATATCTATATTTTTTGAGTGAATCATGGCAGTATGTCTAAGACCATCTTCAAGTTTTTTAGAAACTTTTATACCTTCTAAAGCATCTTTCACTCTTATTATAGGTAAAATAGGCATCAACATTTCTGAAACTGCAAGAGGATGTTTTGCATCTGTTTCAGTAATTATTACTTTTATTTCAGCTCCCACATCTATTCCTAAATTCTTTAAAATATATGAAGCATCTTTTCCTACATATGCTCTATTTGGAGAACCATTCTTCATTACCATCTCACATAATTTATTTACGATTTTATCATCTTTTAATAAATAAGCACCATTTTTTTGCATCTCAAATATTAAATAATCTGTAATTGAATCTACTGCTACTACTTCTTTTTCTGAAGTACATGGTAGATTATTGTCAAAACTACAACCATCAATAATATCTTTGGCAGCTTTTTCTATGTCAGCAGTTTCATCAACTAATGCAGGTGGATTTCCTGCTCCTGCTCCTATAGCTTTCTTTCCAGAGGACATTACACTTTTTACAACTCCTGGTCCTCCCGTAGCTACTACCATTTTAATATCTGGATTTTTAACTATCTTATTAGTGTTTTCTATACTTGGTTCACTAATAGTCACTACTAAATTATCTGGTCCCCCAGCTTTTGATATAGCTTTATTTATTATTTCTACCGCTCTTTGAGAAGTTTTTTTAGCTCCAGGATGAGGCGCAAAAACAATTGAGTTCCCTGCTGCTATCATCCCTATTGCATTACATACTATAGTTTCACTTGGATTTGTAGATGGAGTTATTGATCCTATTACTCCATAAGGTGATAATTCCATCACTGTTAATCCATTATCACCGCTAAAAGCAAAGGCTTTTAAGTCTTCTACTCCTGGAGTTTTATCTACAGCAGCATGATGCTTTAATATTTTATCATTTACTCTTCCCATACCAGTTTCTTCTACTGCTAATTCAGCTAGCTCTATCGCTGCTGCCCTGATATCTTCTCTTATTGATTTTATTATTTTTTCTCTTAATTCTAATTTAGATGCAAATAAAATTACTTGAGCTTCCTTTGCCTTTGATATAGCAACATCTACAGAAGAAAATATACCATTTTTACCATCTTCTATATCACATTCTTTATTCTCTGTAATATCTTTTTTTTCTAATTCTTTCATGATCAAAGAAACAATATCACCAAGATTTTTTTCGTTTAAATCCATAATTACTCCTCCTATTTTCCAAAGGATTCAACACATGCACTTGCAATAGTCATATCCTCTTCTACTGTACCACCGCTCACTCCCAATGCTCCCACTATCTTTCCATCTTTTTTTAATACAACTCCTCCACCAAAAACTATATATCTAGAATCTGTATGAAGTCCATATAAAGATCCACCTGGGTTTACTAAGTTCGTAAGTATTGATGTATCTAATTTTAAAGCCGCTGATGTATAAGCTTTTTTCAATGCTATTTCTATACTTGCTAAAATAGCTCTATCCATTTTTTCTTCTAGTATTAAATTACCTTCAGAATTTACAATTGCAAAAACAAAATCTTTTCCCATTTCAACAGCTTTTTTTTCTCCTGCAATAATTATTTTTTTAGCTTCTTCTAAAGTTAACATATTGTTACTTTTTATATCTCGTTCTTCCCTCTTAGGAGTTCTTGAAATTAAATTATTTTTAGATTCTAAATTCTCTATTCTTTTCATAATATCATTTGAAATATAACTTATTGCTTCTTTTCCTTCTGTAACTCTAGCTAAAATAAATAAAAGATCTGAAGTTCTATTAATATATTTTAAAATTTCTTTTGAAATTTCTCTTCTATCTCTTAAATGAACAATTTTTCTTTCACTTCTTCGTACCACAGTTCTAGCTACATGAAGGGAAGAAGATTGAATATTTTCTCCTGGAATAATAAAATTACTAAGAGGAAGAAGATCTTTTGAAAAATAGTCTATATTTTTTTCTAACTCCTCTACATCAGCATCGGAAATTTTTTCTTTTAACTTTAAAATTCCATTTCTATCACTTGAAAGATATCCTCCAATTATAATAAATTTCTCTTGAATCTTATAAAGAGTTTTTTTTATTTCTTCATCTTCTATCAAGGCCCTTGCTATCCCTATAAATGAACTAGCTTCATCTATATTTCCATATGTATCCACCTTAATATCAGTTTTAGAAACCCTTGATCCTCCGTAGAGTCCTGTATCCCCAGAATCTCCTTTTCTAGTATACACATTTAATAAATTGGTGTAGACTTTTGCCATCTCCATCACCACCTAATTTTTTTCTATTACATCAATTATTGCAACTATAGCAGAATCAATAGGAATATTAATTTTTTCTCCAAAAGCATACCTAGAAACACTTCCTTCAGTAACTAATATTTCATCTCCTATTCCAGCTCCTACACTGTCTAAACTGACGAATTCTTTTCCAGATATATTACCATCCATGTCTATTGGTGCTACAATTAGAATTTTTTTTCCATTTAATCCTTCACTTTTAGTTGTTGCTACTATCTTTCCAACTACCTTAGCTAAAATCATAAATCTCAACCCCTTGTTATTCTTCTATTTCAAAAACAACTTTACTGTCTTTAGCTTTTTCTCTAGCAAGAGTTGTAATAATAGTATCTTTTGACAGTATAATCTTACTATTTTTTATATTAAACATATCCTCCAAAGTTATTATCTTCTTCCCTCTAAAAGAATTTATTCTATTTTTTCTTTCCCTTAAAATATAATTGGATAGATCAATACTTTTTAAAAAAATAATCCCATAACTTTTTAATTTTTTTATATTTGAATTAATCTGTTTTCCATAAACTGAGTTATCTTCTACCATACAAGAATCACTTAATGCCACTATTTCTTTCCCTAATAATATTGCTTTTGAAATGATATAAGTAGTAGAATTATCCATAATTCCTACAGCAACTTTAGCACATGTGTTTTTAGTCATAAGAGGTATTAAAACCATATCTATTTCTTTTAAAAAATGTGAACATTCATTCATAGTAAGGTCTTTAATTTCATATTCAGTGAACTTATCTTCCCCAACAACCTCTTTTCCAGCTTTGGAAAACATAATTTTTAGATCATAATTAATTGAAATTTTTTTTAATTGAAGAAGAACTTGATCTAAATTTTTAGCTCCTCCATTAATTATTACTAAACATTTCTTTTTTTCAAATTTGTTTATTAAGTTCTGACTTAAGTTTTGACTTTTTAATTTTTTCATAACTTCTTGTACTACACGATCTATCAATAGGTCAAATTCCATGTCTCACCCCTTACAGGGCTAAATAGAAAGGAGTCCAAGACTCCCTTCATTTTTTTAATCCCTTATTATTTTTACAAAAGCACCATTTGATGCTCCTGAAGCATTTGCTTCATCCATATCCAAATGAATCTCTTTTACTACATTAACTCCTACTCTTATCAAAACATTTTGCAATAATGCTTTTCTTTCTCCAGAAGTTTCTACTTTTACCATATCTCCATCTTTATAGCCTTTGATATCAGCAATAAATTTAGGCATATGTATATGTCTTCCAGCAACTATAACACCTTTATCTTTTTCTATTGTTCCTTTAGGTCCTATTATTATTACTCCTGGTGTTCCATCTAACTTCCCTGATTCTTTTACAGGAGCTTTTATACCCAATTTAAATGCATCAGACATAGAGATTTCAACTTGTGTTTCCTTTCTCACAGGACCTAAAATTCTTACTTTATCCATTTTTCCTCTAGGACCTATAATATTTACAGTTTCTCCTGCTGCATAATGTCCAGGTTGTCTTAACTCTTTCATTTTTGTAAGACTATAACCTTTACCAAAAATTTTCTCTAAATCTTCTTGGGAAATATGTACATGTCTATTTGATACCCCAACTACCACTTCATCAGAAAGAAGATCAGAAACAACCTCTTTTAATATAAATTCTAACTTCTCTTTATTTGGTTTCATTTAATCACCTATTATTTTTCTAATTTTGATAATAATTTTTCTGTATCTGTATGTGGTCTAGGAATTACGTGGGCAGCTTGAACAGTTCCTACTCATTCAGCAGCTGCAGCTCCAGCATCTATTGCTGCTTTTACAGCACCTACATCTCCTCTTACCATTACAGTTATAAGACCAGAACCTATCTTTTCGTATCCTACTAATTCAACATTTGCAGACTTTGTCATAGCATCTGCAGCCTCAATTGCTCCTACAAATCCCTTAGTTTCTATCAATCCTAATGCATTTCCCATTATTATTCCTCCTTGGTTTTTATTTTTTATTTTTCTTTGCCTTTACTGATGTCTCTGTTTTTTCAGTTGCCTTCATTTTTTTGTGTGAACTCTTTGAAGTAATTTCATTTTTTTTCTTTACTGGCTTTTCTTTTACCTTTTTTTTCTCTACCAGTTTTTCTTCTATCTTAGTTTGCTCTAACGGTTTTTCCTCTAGCTCTTCTTTATTTACTGGAATTTCTATTGGTAAAGTATCTACCTTTAATATTTTTTTATCTTCAGTTGGAAGTTTTTCTTCAATTGTTTCTTTTATTTCTTTTATTTCTTTTATTTCTTTTATTTCTTTTATCTCTTTTATTTCTTTTTCAATTTTTTTTATTTCTTTTTTCTTAGTTCCAAAAGGTTGGTCTAAAATAATCTTACTAAGCTCTTTAGAAGGCCTTGCGATTACTGTATGACTTACTACTAGAGTAATCCTTTCTACAGAAGCAACTGCTGCATCTACTGCTGCTTTTACTGCTCCCACATTACCTTTTAAGATTATAGTTACCATCCCTCCACCTTTTGTTAACTCACATCCTATGAGTTCTACATTGGCTGCTTTTACTGCTGTATCACATGCCTCAATAGCTCCTAACATTCCTACTACTTCTATATATCCCAATGAGTTACCCATATTTAATTATTTCCCTCCTTCGGGGATAACGAATGGTTCCCCTTTTATTAATCTTGCTCCATTCATTCCAAGCATCCTAAAAGCTTTTCTTGTACTGGATAAAGGGTATGTAAATAAGGGTTTATATTCTTCTAATTTATCATAATGTAGGGTTACACCATCATTCCCTATTCCTATTCCAACTCCTAACTTAGAAGATTCTGAAGCTATATTACCTAATACTTTGGAAGATCTTTCTTTTGATCCAATAACAGTCCAGGGTAAACCTTCTTCTTCTATTCCATAAAGTATCTCTTCAAGATCACCTTTTATCTCAAGAGAGTCAGAATAATATATATTTATTGCTATATTTTCCATTATTATTCCCCCTTATATGAAAGAGATAAACCTGTTGCTACAGCATTTCTAGGTCCTTCCACTCCTCTTATATTTCCTCTTCCGGCAACTATTCCATAATGAGCAAGACTATCTGTTATCATTTGAGGTACTTCAAAATCAAGTGCAGAACCTCCAACCAACACTACATAATCAATATCTCTTATGTTTCCTGTTGGAGATATCCTCATTAAAGCTCTTATTCCATTTTCTGCAAAAACTTTTTTCTTTGCTTCTCTTCTTATATTTTTTATTTTTTCAATATTTTTATCAATTGCTAAAGGATACATTCCTCCCTCTTTTAGAATAACTACTCTAGCAAATATTTTAGGATCTAATTGGGTATCAAAGAATTCTACAGTACCATCTTCATGCCTTATATGAAATAGACTTTCTACTTTAGCTAAAGGATATTTTTTTATATCTTCAGCTAAATCAAAATTTTCAAGTCCTAACTCTCTGTCTATCAACATAGTCACCATATTTCCTGCTCCAGCTAAATGACACGAAGAAATTTTTCCATCCTTTGTGATTATAGATGCATCTGTTGATCCCGCTCCCATATCCAATATTGCAAGTGGTTTTGTAGTTCCTGGAGTAGTGAGAGCTCCAATTATTGCCATCTCCGCTTCTACTCCACCTACTTCCACTTTTATATTTATTTTTTTTTCTAAATTATCAGCAACCATTTTCATTTGTAGTTTATCAGCTTTTACCATAGCTGCTACTCCAATGGCATTTTCCATAGCAAATTCTCCTGCCATTCCACCTCTTACTTTTTGAGGAATAAAAGTATCCACAGCTAAAAGATCTTGAATTTTTATATTTTTGATCTCTTGGTCTGTTAATTGAGCCATTACCACTCTTACTTTTTCTAACATTCCTCCTGCATTAGTACCATTTTCCCCAGAAATATCATTGACAGGATAACATGTTTTTATTGCATCCATTATTTCTTTTGAACCCCTATCTACCCTAACAGATCTACTTTTTAATTCTCCTATAATATTAAATACTCCTGCAGGAATTGTTCTAGATTTAACATCTCCCTTCGGGGTTTTTATTACCACAGCCGATCTATTTCCTATAAGAGCTCTAGAAAGTGGCATCACCATCTTAGTTTCTTCTGGACTTAAATCAAATAGAGTTGCTATCCCATAAGGGTTAGAAAGCATAGATATTACTCCTCCCTTTTCAGATACTTCTATAGCTGTTTTCATATTTATAGGTACTTTTTCGATATAGAGAACCTCATCTATAATGGGTACTTTCCTATTTAACCTATTATTTATAAGGACTGCGTCATCTTTTTGAGCTATTACCCCAGTTATATTAACTCCTATTTTTACAAGATCATTTATTGTTCTTGCTGCTATTTGAAAATCTATAGTTTCATTAATAAGAGCTATTACTTCCATTCCAATATGTTTTTCTGTGATTTTTTCAATAGGAAGAGAAATTCCAACACCTATACCGATTCCTCCTGGAGTAGAAGGATTATGACCTATCATAGTAGATTCTGTTATTATAGTTTCTGTAATTGTTTCCATAGCTACATCACCAATAACAGGAGCTGCTTCATTTATTCTTATAAGAGAGACTTCTTCCATTGTCTTCCCACAATTTTCAAGTGCTTTTTGAAGTGATGCGAAGACTCCCTTAATATTTTCTTTCGTACCCTTAATTCCAGTAGTTTTTACTATTCCACTACTTAATACTTGAATATTTTTTTTATCTACCTGAGCAAGGGTACTTTCTGTAGTAGCATTTCCTATATCTATTCCTACGATTAATTTCACTTTTACCTCCAGGTGCTAAAAAGAATTATCTTTTTAGTCTATCTCTTTTTTCATATAGAGTTGCTGCTTCTCTTACAAGAGCAGCATTTACCTTAGCATTATATTTTACTTCTAGTTCATTAGCAATCTCAATAAGTTCATCTTTAGTTGATCTATAAGGTCTTAATTTATCATATATTTCCAAAATTCTATTATCTGGAACTGCAATAAGTTCTGCAGCTCTTCTTAAATTTTGTGCAAAAGGTTTTCTTCCATCTGACTCTGCCACTTGTGCTTGCATCTCAAGAGTTTCAGGAGCTATTCTTATATCTTCAGGCGTTATACTTCCATTCATTACATTGTCTACAGTAAAGTCATTTAAACTTTTCCCTGTTGAAGATTTTATAATATCGGCTTTATTTTTACTGAGGGGATAATCTTTTACCGTAGTTTTTACCATTTCTGTATTTATTGTTGCTGCTACTTCACAATCTTTTTTCTCACCTGTCATTGAAAGAAGTGCTTCTCTTATCATCTTTTCCAACATTTCCTGTTCCAAATTATTTCACCACCTTTATGTTTTTTATTATTTAAAACTTACTTTCATTCCCACTGGAGCTGCATTTTTAACTACATGTTCAGTTTCTTTAATATGAAGAAGCGCTGCCACTGCTTGATATTTTGGTCTTGCCATTTGATCATTCATTTGAGGTACCGGATTAGGTGTTTCACCCTTTGCATATTTAGCTGCATTTTTACCAATCATTCTAAAATGTCTTCTCTCTAACAATGGAGCTTGAGGAAATAATTCTAAATTTGATAATGGGAATAAATCTTTTTGATGAATTACTGTTGTTCCCTTTGATTGAATTCCTATACCTATTCCTGATCCACTTAATTTTGCTCCATCATTTGCTAAAAATGATACATCTGAAGTTCTTAAAACTCTTATAACTCTTGGTTTTAACCCTTCTTCTTCTATTCCTGCCATCAATTCTTTTAGTACATCTGAATGAGGTATTTTTGTAATAGTTTGTGTCTGATACTTCCCAAAAGCAGGAGCTACAGCTATTATTACTTCATCCTTATTCAATCCTTTAGTAGCTTCTCCAATTTCTGTAAGCTCTAAATTCCCTTGAGGGGTTAGATTTGATTTTTTTTCAGTAGATGTTGTCTCATTATTCACATATCTTTTTACCACTTCTTCTATAATTCCACGAATCGCCTGCTCATTTAATTGCATCTTAACCTCCTTATTTAATTGTTGATGGATCTATTGCATTTGGGATATTTGATATTTTTTCCCATCTTTCATCTGATATTTGATATCCAGTTCCTGGACCACTATAATTATTTCTATCATTTATTGCACTAATTACATTAAATTCTCCATCTAATATTGCAGATGTATGTAAAAGGTCTCCAGATATTCTAAGCTTTAATACTTGTAAAAGATCAGAAGCTACATCATCAAATCCTTTAGTTTTTAAAGCTTTAACTAAATCTACACCAGTTATACCTCTTTCCATAAGTTCTTGAGCTGCCTTTAAATCTCTTACTACATCTCTATCTGGCATATCCTTACTTCCATGAGCATAAGTTGCTGCTTCTACTTCTTCATCTGTTACTTCAGGGAATCCCAATACATCAAATATTCCTTGAATAGCTCTCGCTGCTTTATTTCTAGCCTTTATTACTTCATCTGGATCTACAGGATGTAATCCTGCATCTATTTTTAAATCTCTTTGAATAATATTCCAATCATCAAAATCTTCTGCATCCCAATTTGATCCTGCAAACATATTATCGTAGTTTGGTGTAGAACTATATCCAGAACATATGAAGTCAGTTCCTGGTATCATTTGCATTAAACTTCTAGCAGTTTTTCTAATATCTGAATGTGTAAATGTTTGGTCATTACTTGATGCACATTCAAGATCTAATAACATCGCTACTAAGTTTTCAGCAAGTATCTCACGAATACCTCCTGGTACTGCTCCTGGTACTCCTACACAACTTACCGAACCATTTTGTATTCCTTGTACTCCTCCACCCTTTGTTACAAATAAACAACGAGTTTCAAGATAAAGCATAGAACATCCCTCTGCATAACCCATCAATACTTCAGACCCACTTCCTGATGTATATCTCATTTTAAGTCCTCTAGAAGCATAAGCTGATGCTAAGAAAGTTTTTGACCAAGGTGTGTCATCTCCATCAATAAATACTTGTTCTGTTCCATATACTGATACTGTTTCGGCATAGTTAGTTAATGCTCTCATACCTAAAAGTAATTCTGTAGCTTCTTCTACAGCACATTGAGTTAATACTCCAGGTCTTCCTACTTGAGCTCCTACTAATAATGCTAAAGCATTAAAAGGTGCATACCTTACTATTCCAACTGTAGTTTCGGCTTCAGCAAATCCTCTTAAAGCTGCTTCTGCTGCATCTGCTGCAATTTGTACTGGATTGTCTTTTAAATTTGTTACATGACATTGATTTGCTGGAGTTCTTCTGGCTCTCATTTTATTAACTGCCATCATCATCTCAAGAACTGTCAAATGAGTCATTACCTGAGCTGCTTTTGCTGGAGTCATAGATAAAGTTACTTTTAAAACTTCCTCTCTAGAAACATTGATATCTACCAACATTTTAGCAATATCTACAGATTTCATAGCCATTACCTTTTCAGCATTTTCTATATTAATTCCATAATTTGCAATAAAACTATCCAAAAGATCAAAATCTGCCTCTTTTTTACCGTCAAGCTCAACTATCTTACCATTTACAACTTTTACACTTGGTTTTGGATCCAATGGTGAATCCATTGCAATTAGCCCTTTTTCTGGCCATTCCTTTATAAATCCATCTTTATTTACAGGTCTTTCTCCTAATACTTCAAAACGTTTTGATTTCATTATGACCTCCTATATTTTTATTTTATTTTCATTTTTTTATTTTTTATTCTATTTAAATATACGGATGTGTTACTGAAGGTGCCGGTCCACCCATTGTTTCAAGTAACTTTACTCCTACTTCTTTAGCTGTTAATACAGCTTGTCTAACTGCTCCTGAATCTCCAGTAATAAATAGAATTACCTCATTTGAAAAACTTGTTCCGTTAGAAGGAGAAGCATAGCTTATTACTTCAACACTTGCTGCTTTTAAAGCAGTATCTGCCATAACTACCCCTATAGCTGCAGGAGCTCCAACCATTAATCCAAAAGATCTTCCAACTGGTGCACCATAAGCTTTATTAGCAGCATATGAAGCTCTTGCTGTGTATTGAAGTTCTATATGTCCTGCGTCATTTGCATAAACATCTCCAAACTTTTCATTAACTGCACCTAAAGCAACTTCTACTGCTCTTTTAACATCCGATACATCTTCTCCACCAAATAAAATTAAAGAACCATGACCTGCTCCACCTTTTGTATCTCTAGGACACTCTATAGATATAATTTCTGTATTGGTAGCTTTTACAGCCTCATCTGCTGCCATAACTTGTGGCCCTGCTCCTGTCCTAGCTCCTAAGATTCCTATTGAACGATATTTTTTATCTATCCCCATAGCTTCATGTAATGAAGGATCCACATTGGCTATAACAAGACCAATCGTGTCACCTAAAGTTGTAGCTCCTACAAATTCTGTCAGACGACACTCTGTATTTACAATAGGTGCATCTGCTTTTGTTTCATTAGTTGTAACAGGTAGATCTTCTTTCTTTTCATTTCCTAATTTTTCCATTATTTCACTCATCATTTTATCTATTAGCTTTTCTTGCATTCATTTCCCTCCTTATATTTTAATTTATATTCTTATTGGTTTTTCCATTATAAAAGATAAAAATGTCATTTGAATGTCGTTTGCAATCATTTTTAATACAATTAAATCTTTTTTTAAACATCAATAAATTTCATTTAATATTTTTTTCATATCTTCTAAAGAAACTTTTTTCAGATTACCCTGAGTACAAATATCTTCTAAAGCAGATTTTGCCATTAATGGGATCAATTTTTTATAACTTTCCTCATCTATTCCCATCTCCTTTACACAACTTGGAATTTCTAAACCTTTATTTAAAATTTCTACAGCTATTGCAAGACTTTTTGCTCCTTGTTCTACCGTTTTACTAGGTAATCCCAATCTTTTAGAGATCTCCCAATATCTTTTTGCAGTTTCTTTATCACTAGAATTAAACTTTATAATAAAGGGAAGTACAACTCCATTTGATCTTCCATGAGATTTATGAAACCTTCCTCCAAGTATATGGGCTATACTATGATTTATTCCTAGCCCAGATCTATCAAAAGCTATTCCTGCCATACACGAAGCCTTCCCCATTTCGATCCTTGCATCTTTATCTCCAACATCGTTATACATTTTCAAAAGATTTTTAAAAATTCCAACAATGGCAGTGAGAGCAAATGTTTGAGTATAAAAGTTAGCACTTGTACATGTATAAGACTCTATTGCATGGGTAAGTGCATCTATACCTCCATCTGCTATAACTCCCTTTGGTAAAGTTTTTGTAAATTCAGGATCTAATATAGCTTTTTCTGGTATCATATTTTCATCTTTAATTGGTATTTTCACCTTTTTTTTCTTATCTGTCACGACAGCATAAGAAGTTACTTCAGAACCTGTTCCACTTGTTGTCGGAATAGCAATTATAGGTATTTCTTTCCCACTATTTCTCATAAAATAATATATTGCCTTAGCAGTATCTATAGATGATCCACCACCTAAAGCTATAATTTTATCTGGAGAAAAATCCATTACCTTTTTCAAACCTTTTTTTATAGATTCTAAAGATGGATCAACTTCTACATCATCAAAAATATCATATTTTATTTTTAAATTATTTAAAGCTTTTTCTATAATTTTAACCAATCCCAATGTCACCATTAAGTGATCTGTTATAATGATAATTTTTTTTAAATTTTCTTTTTCTAAAACTTTTTGAACCTCTACACCGGAGTATATTTCTGTTTTAACGTGAAATATTCCCATATCATTCCTCCTTAAAATCAAAATAAATACTAATTTTTTAATCTTACAAAAATAATACTCAATAAAAATGTCACAATAATGTCATTTATTTTATTTTTTTGGATCTCATAACTAAATAAAAGCTGTAGACAGATACTTTTGCCTACAGCTCAAACTTACTTTCATAAAAATATTTAAATATTATTACTCGATAAAAAAATATTTTTCGTATTTTCTATAGTTTTTATTAAATCCTTTATCTCTTTATAGTTTTCCCTTTCTTTAAATACTTGATGACAAATTAACATAATCAAGATTCGAGCTTGATTTTTATTTAATGGATCATCAATACAACTTAGATCAGTTAGTTCTGTATCTCCAGATATTCTACAAATAGCAGCTGAAGCCATTATGCCCATAACTTCAAATAAAAAATTTTTTTCAATATTTTTTAAAAAACTAGGTACTTTTCGATATATAGCTTTAACATCTTTTTCCCAACATAGTCTAAAATTTTTAGAGTAACAATTAAATATTTCTTCAATAGTTTCCAATATATAATTAGCATAACTAAGTTTTTCAATATCATTACAATCTTTACGAATTATTGAAGCACTGTATGTAAATATAAAATTAGCTAAAAGATATCCCATATCTGCAGAAAAAGGTCCCATAAAAGTATATTCCATATCTATAACCTTTAGTTTATCTTTTGAGATTAGAACATTTGATGTATGTAGATCCCCATGGATTAAACATTGACCTTTTTTCATAAAAATATCACGACTTTTCAATGTCTCAAGTTGCACAATCTCTTGTTGCCATATCCATTTAACAATAGATTCATGAATATCATCACGTTTACAATTTTCCTTGAGATAATCTTTAATAAAAGTTGCATTTTCCATAATATCTCTCATCTCAATATTAATAAAAGCTCCTTGAAGTCTTTTGTAATCATCAGATGGTAAAAAATATTCCGATGTATAAAAATTTGTTTTTGACATATATTCTGAAATTTGTTTAGCTAAATTACCAAAACGTTTCATCTTACATAATTCAAATCTTAAAGGTCTATAATCTTTACAATCTTCCATAATAAATATATTATTTTCAAAATCAACATAGAAAACTTCTGGAACATATTCTTTAGATATTTTACTTCTAATTCTTAGAGTCTCGTATTCCAGTTTGTTTCTTGAAACATTTAGTGATACATCATTAAATACTCTTATATAAGGACGTGCCTGTTTTAATATGAAAGATTTTCCATTTTCATCAATAATACGAAAGATAAAATTTACAAATCCGTCAGTTTCTTCCTCATCTTGGTCAGCGATATCAATAATAGTCAACTTTGAATACTGATCAAATAATTTTGTTTTCTTTTTGATATATAATTCAATATTTTCAATATCCAAAATTAAACTCAATTGTAGTCCTCCTTATATTAAAATATTTTTCTATTTTATATCATTGCAATAAATATTTTTAAATATTCTATAATAAACTTTCTAAAAGTTCTTTACTCGGTGAAGGAATTATTGCTTTATTAACAAGCATACAATTTTCAGCTCCTACTTTTGATCCTACTTCTATCGCTGCATCTACAGCACTTAGATCTCCTGTTAAAGTAACAAAAGATTTTCCACCTATTGCATATCCCATTCTTATCTCTATAATTTCTACATCTGCTGCTTTTATTGCCGCATCTGCTGCATATAAAGCAGAAGTAACATCAAAAAATTCAAGAATCCCCAATGATTTTAAATCTTTTATCTCAGTAGTAGCATTTATTGCACATATAACCATTGGATCTAGTCTAGGTATTACCCTACTCTCTACTACATTTTCTTTTCCAATTTCTATTCCAACTTGCATAGCTGACTTTACATCCCCAACTATCCCTTTTATAATTATTATATATTTTCCAGGGCATATTGTATTAGCTCTAATGAGTCTAACTTCTGCTGCCTTTAATAAACTGTCAGTTACTTCCATCCCACGAGCTATACTATTTAGTTCTATAATTCCTATTGTATCCATTATTTATTCGCCCCCTTATTTTTTTATAGTTATAGAATTTCCTACTTCAACTACAACACCTGCTATACTTGAATGGATATTTGCTCCTAATCCTTCTTTTACTTCTCCAATAAGTTGTCCACATTTTATACTATCACCTATTGCTACAACAGGTTTTGCAGGAGCTCCAATATGCTGTCTAAGAGGAATAAAAACTTCTTTAGAATCTAAAACTACAGCTTCAGTCTCAGAAAATTCCATATATTTATTCATCCCAATCCTACTGATAAGCCTATTTGTAGGTACTTTTCTATACTCTCTCATAGGATTTCCTACTAACTCTTTATCATTTTTTTCAAATCTAAAATTATTTTCTCTAAATATTCCTTTTAGATGTATATTTACAAGTCTTGGAGAAATTTGCATAGGACATGCAAACAATTCACAAATACCGCACTCACAACAAAGCATAGCTTCTTTTAAAATATCTACATCATTTTCTAGCATACTTACACTTCTCATAATTCTATGAGGTTCCAATTTTTGTCCAATAAGATATCGTGGACAAAGATCGGTACACATCCTACATTGGATACAAGATGATTTAGCTTCATTTATTATATGTTTTACACTTTTTTCATTTCTATGAACCATATAATGATCTTCTGGAATTACAATAATTGCTCCAGTTGTCTTAGTAACTACTTCTCTTTCTAACGCTTCCTTTTCTACCATTCTTCCCATCATAGGTCCACCAATGATCACCTTATAATCTGGAATAATTGCTCCTCCAGCTGCATCTAAACATTTTTTTAAAGTTATTCCTATCGGAGTCTTTAAAATAATTGGATTTTTAACTTCTCCATGTACACTAAGATATTTATCGATTACAGGTTTATCATCGACTATAGCCTCATATATATTTACCAATGTCCCCACATTTGTAACAACAACTCCAACATCAAGAGGTATTCCAGCTTCTGGTACAGTTCGTCCAGTTACTTCAAAAACTATTTGTTGTTCATCTCCTGCTGGATAATATGTCTCCATCTTAAAAATTTTAACTCTTGAGTTAAGTTCTTTTATAACTTTCTCTAACTGAATTATCTCAGATTTATATTTTCCTTTAAGAGCGATATGGATCTCTCCTGCTTTAATTTTTTCTCCTAATAATTCTAAAACTTTTATAATCTCTTTAGCTTTTTCCCTCATCAAATATTTATCTATTTGTAAAAGTGGCTCACACTCGGCTCCATTAACGAGTAAATAATCTACTTTCTCTACAGAAAATTTAATATGCGTTGGAAAACCTGCTCCTCCAGCACCAACAACTCCGGCTTCACGTATTTTTTGAATAATATCCATGCCTTCCCCCCTTCATTTTTTTTAATCCGAAATTATAAAATAAAATAATATTTTTTTTATCTATAATATTTTTAAAATTTAAATTAATCTTAGAAATACTTGAGTTTTTTTGTTAAATTATGTTCAATATTAACTTTAAATGCACCATATTAATTTATGTTTAGTTTAAAAAAAATTGCTATTTTCGAAATAATAATATAATATTAGATAAAAGTGTCATAGTAATGTCGTTTACTTTTTTTTATAGATTATTAAAAAAATCACATAACTTTTAAAATACTAAATTATATATAAAGGACGGATAATAATATGAAAATACATAATAAAATTGCTATTTCAAATACCATAGTTTTTACGCTATCTACGATCTCTATTTATATTATTTCTCAAAATAATATTGAATTATTTTCTTTAAAAAATTATTTTTTCTTTAAAATGTTTTTCATTGTTATTTCTTTTTTTATACTCTCTAATTTTATTTCTAAATTTATACTTCTCAATATCTACAAAACTTTGGAAAAAATAGATAAGATAATATATTTTATAAACAACAAATTCATCTCTGATTTAAGAGATGAACTTTCTAGTATGGAAGGTTGTTTTCAACAAGTTTTTTCCTCTATTAAAGTAGATATTCTCGATATCTTAGTAAAGGAAGGGGAAATAAAAAAAGAAAAAGAAAAAGCTGAAGAATTAAGTGAAAAATTAACTCTCCTAAATAAAAATCTAGAAGAGATAGTTGAAAAAAGAACAGAGGAATTAAAACATGCAAAAGAGCGTGCAGAAGCTGCTAATAGATCCAAAGATGAATTTCTTGCAAAAGTAAGTCACGAAATGAGAACACCATTAACTCCTATAATCGGATATTCAAAACTACTAAAAAAATCTGATTTAGATCTAAATATCAAGGATAAACTTCAAACTATACATACTTCAGGACTCAAACTTTTAAACTTTACAAATGAACTATTAGATTTTTCTAAGATTGAAGCAGGAACGATGGATTTAAACTTTGAAAGTTTTAATATTAAAGAATTTTTCCAAGACATATATAATGAACACTCTGAACAAGCCAAAGAAAAAAATTTAAATTTTGAAATAGAACTTCCTAAAAATCAAATAGAGATATACTCTGATAAGATGAAAATTTATGAAGTTGTAAAAAATTTAGTTCATAATGCTATTAAATATACTGAAAGAGGTTCTATCTTCTGTGAGGTGGAGATAAAAGATTCTTTTTTATATTTTAATATCTACGACAGTGGAATAGGTATATCAAAGGAAAATATTGATTATATCTTTCAAAGTTTCGGACAGATAAACAAGCAATCTTCAGGGGCTGGCTTAGGGCTAAGTATCACTAAAAAAATAATTGAAATTTTAAAAGGTGATATCAAAGTTAAAAGTAAATTAAATTTTGGAACTACTTTTAATGTAATGATTCCTATAGAAATTTATCAAAGATCTGATGAAATATTTTCATTTAATTTGAGAAAACTACTAAATCATACCAGTCCAAAAATAAAACCTATAATATTAAAAAGCCTTTTAAAATTTCCCATTAGATTAAAAAATTTAAAAAAAGCTTTTGAAAATAAAGATATAAAAGAGATGAGGAAAATAAACCATATCTTTTTAGGAACCTATGGAAATCTAAATCTTACATTTATTTACAAAAATTCTAAAAAGATCTCACAAGAATTAAAAAAAGATAAGGTTAATTTTGAAAATATTTTATCTTATATAAATAAATTAGAAACAATGACTAAAACTTTATCATATGATGATATTTTTGAAGAGTATTTGACTCTTAAAAATAAGAAATTAAAATTTTTAATAGCTGAAGATGTAGAAGAGAATAGAGATTTTTTAAAAGCATTATTAAAATCAGATTCAATAGAGGTAACCTGTGTAGAAAATGGTTTATTAGCATTAAAGGAACTACAAAGCAATAAATTTGATATAGTTTTTTTAGATATTCAGATGCCAGTCATGGATGGAATTGAGGCTTTACAAAATATAAAATCTAGCCCTGAATTAAATGAAATCCCTATAATTGCACTAACAGCACAGGCTATTTTAGGAGATAAAGAAAAATATCTTCCTTATGGTTTTAATGGATATATAACAAAACCCATTTATGAACCAATGTTTTTTAGCTATTTAGAACACTTTATTAAATAAAAAAGGGTGGTAGATAATGATAAAATTATTAATAGTAGAAGATTCAGAAGAAACTAGAGAACTTTTAAAAGTGATTTTGGATAACGAGAAAAATTTAATAATTTATGAAGCTTCCTCTCTAAAAGAAGGATTAAAAATTATTGATGCAGAAAAACCTAATATTATTCTCTTAGACCTCAATCTTCCAGATGGAAATGGAAGTACTATTTGTAAAAAACTTAGAAAAAATTCTGGAATATATGGTGAACCTTTTATCCTAGCAATTACTGCTGACGTTTCTCAAGACAGTGTAAATAAAAACTTAGAGTTAGGTTGTGACGATTATATAAAAAAACCATTTGATCAAGAAGAATTTTTAATTAGATTTAAAAAAATTGCAAAAAGAATCCCTGGAGAGAAAAAAATACTTACATATAACAAATTTAGAGTCAATTTAGAGAAAAAAATTGTTCTTTATGATCTTGAAAATATCGTACTTTCAAAAAATGAGTTTAAACTTCTTACATGCTTTATGATAAATAAAGGCATTCTATTAAATAGAGATAAGATTTTAAACTATGTTTGGAGCGATAATCTAGATATAAGTGATAAAGCTGTAGATCAATGTTTAAAAAGACTCAGAAAAAAACTACCTGTTTTGAATGAGCTCTTAGTATCTAAAAGAGGTTTTGGATATATCTTAAAATAAAAAGGATGATAAATTTATGGAAAATTACAATAATAACATTGAAAATTTTTTAGAGAATGAGTTTTTTCAAGTATTGCAAGATAGATTAGCAGAGGAATTTCAAGTAGCTAGTATAATAACAGATGTAAATGGGTTACCTATAACAATTCCCAGTAATTTCACAGATTTTTGTATGAAATATACTAGGGGAAGTAAAATTGGTTTTGAAAAATGCATGACCTGCGATGCTTACGGAGGAATAAAAGCCAAATCATTAAAAAAACCTGTTGTCTATAGATGTCATGCTGGATTAATAGATTTTGCAAGTCCAATTTTAATGGGAGATAAATTGATTGGTTGTTTTTTATGTGGACAAGTTCTATGTAAAAAACCAGATAAAAAAAAATTTATAAAACTAGCTAAAGAGTTTGATATAGATCCAGAAGAATATATTTCTGCCTTAGAAAGAGTTAAGATCCTTCCCTATGAGGAAATTGAGTATATTGCTAATTTTGTCTATAAAATATCTTCTAAAATATCTAATTTTACATACTATAAAGAGATAGGTTTAGAATCTAGCAAAGCCTTTAAAGATAGTACCAATGAATTTAATAATTTTTTAGAAAAAATAGAAGATAAAAATTCAACAGTTAATTCAACTTTTAAAAATAAAGTTAAAAACTTTTTTTTAAGAATTCACGAAACATTATTCAAAAAAATTGAGATCGATGAAAGTAATATATCTTTAATTAACGAATGTGTCGAATCTATATCTAAAGAGACTTCGGAAATTAATAGCATCCTTAAAGATACAAAGGATATTTTTGAAACTTCAACAAGTTATCTTTTTTTAAATGAGGAAGATATTTAATATAAAATAAATTTATATGCCAATATTTAAGCAATACAAAAATAGTACTTCTTTTCTTTCGAAGTACTATTTTTTATTATTTTTTGATAATTTATAAATTAATTTATTTTTTATGCTTCCTCTAAATTTACTTCTTTAATATTTATTCCACATTCAGTATTAACTTCCTCAAATAATGAAGATTCAAACTTATTATTTCTTCGAATATTAATAAATCCGCAAAGAATAACTCCAGATGCAAGTCCTAAAGCTGCTCCTTTAGTTGCTATAACAGCAGCCATAATTCCAGCAATACTCAAATCATTAACTGTTTTTGATTTTAATACTCCTACTTTAATAGATACATATCCTTGAATAAGCATAGTTGCAGCAAGAGCAATTCCTAATATTGGTTTAACTAATGTAACAATTGGAAGAAGTAAATATCCAGAAAGAGTTCCATATCTGTAAGAGATAGCTCCGCCGTGGATAGAATCCATTGTCTCCCTACCATTTTTATATCTTTCACAGAGAACTACTTGCATTGCTGCTGCTAATGGACCAGACATAGTAAGATCCGGACCAAAAATAGACATAACTAAATTCCTTAAACCAAAGACTAGATGAGAGCGATTAGGATTATAATCTATAATCTCATCAGGTCTTTTTTTACTGGCATCTTCCAATAAACATTGAGTCTGAATCATATCACCAAAGAGTACAATATAACATGATATCACCATGGGAAGTCCACTTATAAACATCTTAAGTGGAGGTAATCCTAATCCAAAAATAGTCCATTCATTAAATAATTTTTTAAATGCAAGAGTTGTAATTCCCCATTCAATATTAGGAATAGAAGCTTCCCCTACCATTGGACCAACTATTATAGCTAATAGAATTATAGGAAGAGAACCCAGATTAGAAAGAAGTTTGGTAAATTTATTTTTATTTTTTATACTTTTAAAATGACTTGAAAATAAAAAATAAAATCCAATACCAACACAAATTATTATCGACAAAGGATATTTTTCAAAATGTCCACCATTTTTTAAAATTGAATTAATAGCAGCAATTCCTGCACCTAAAATAACACCTGATTTCATAGCGTCAGGAACAATAGATGTAACTTTTTTTCCAAGACCTGTAATACCTAAAAAAATCGCTAATATCCCTAAAGAAAATTGAAATGCTATGAGTGCATGCATCCTTTCGGGCCCAACAGGATATTGACTAATATGAAGTATAAGTAAAGGAATAGCAGGTGTGATCCATCCAGGTATAACTGGATCTCCTAATAATATATGAGCAAAATATAAAATTCCATTTAAAACAACAACAGTCATTGCTACTTCAAAAGGCATTCCTAAATATTCTTGTAACATAGGAATGGCACCTAAACAAACAGCACATAGTAGTAATCCTTGGAAATAATCAACTTTTTCAAATTTTAAATGTACAAATGGTAATCTAATTTTAAAAGGCCCAGCAGGAATATAAGGGTGTTCCTTTCCATATTCTCTTTTTATTGCCATAATTTATCCTCCTTAAAGTGAGTTATTATAAAAAAATTATATTTTTATCATAACTCATCATATTTTATTTTTTATCTTGTTAATTTTTTATCTATAATCTATAAAAAATTATAAACCTAAGACATCTATTGCCACTTTAGCAACTGCCATATCTTCCTCTACTGTTCCACCACTGACTCCAACTCCACCTATCACATCTCCATCTATAATTATAGGCAATCCTCCACCGAATGGAATTATCCTGCCATTGTTTGTATTATTAAGTCCAAATAATTCTGATTCTGGTTTTATTTTTTCAGTTAACATATGGGTGGCTCTTTTCATAGTTGCTGCTGTAAATGCTTTATCTATTGCAATACTAATACTAGTTATAAATGCATCTTCCATCCTTTGTGTATAAAGTACATGTCCACCTGCATCTACTACTGAAAAAACAAATGGCTTTCCTATCTTCTCACATTTTTCAAGGGCTTTTTCTCCCATTAATTTTGCTGCTGCTAAAGTTATTTTTTTAGTTTTCTTAAACATAATACCTTCACTCCTTATCTAAGTTAATAACTTTTTTTCATTTATTATAAATAATTATTCAACCTTAAATTTAATCTTAATACCTTATTAATTTTTAAAAAAAAGCATCTCAAATGTCTAGAAAATTTCTAGACACATGAGATCTTTATATAAAAATATTTTATAATGCCTTCTTATAAAGCTCAACCATATCTTCTAAATTTGTTTCTCTTGGATTTGCTAAAACATTTCCACTTTTCATCGCATCTTTTGACATCTCCTCTATCATATCTTCTGTAACTCCTACTTCTGAAAGTGATTTTGGAATTTTAAGATCAGCATTTAACTTTTTGATTACCTCTACAAGCATCTCTGATTTAAAATCTTTTACAACTTCATTATCTTCACTAATGTAGTTATAGATTACTTCATAACGTCCATTATCAACAAGGGCATTATATTCCATAACTGTTGGAAGAATTATAGAATTAGCTACACCATGGGGAACATGAAAAAACGCACTTACTGGATGACTCATCGCGTGTACATTTCCAAGTTTTGCCCATGCAAATGCTATTCCTGCAAAGTTACTTCCTGACATCATTGCACATGCTGCTTCTTCATCTTGTCTATTTGCTACAAACTTACGAACATTTTTACCAATTAATTCCATTGCTTTTTGAGCCATTGCATCTGTAAAAGGAGAAGCATTTTTTGAAAGATATGCTTCTATTGCATGGATCAATGCATCTATACCAGTTGATGCTGCAATTGATGCTGGTGCTGTCATAATTAATTCTGGATCTAAAATTGCATATTTAGGAAGAGTTTCATAACTAATCATTGAAAACTTATAGTTTTTTTCCTCATCTGTAATTACACACGATGCAGTTGCTTCACTTCCAGTTCCTGCTGTTGTAGGTATTGCAATTGTAGGAACAATTGGTCCAGGAACCTTATTCATTCCCTCATAATCTCTAATATCTCCACCATAAGTTGCAAGTACTCCTACAGCCTTAGCAACATCTAATGGACTTCCTCCACCAAGTGCAACGATACTTGTTGCTTTAGATTCTTTATAAGATTTAGTGGCTTCGTTTACAACACCTATAGTAGGATTAGGCACTACATCTAAATAAGAAGTACACTTAATTCCTCCACCTTCAATTATTTCTTTAACTTTTTTTACAACTCCAATACTTTCTAGACCACGATCAGATATTAAAAAGACATGTTTCGAATTATTTTCTTCCATTATTTCTGGAAGTTTTTTTAAACTTCCCACTCCAAACTCGATATTTTGTGGTATTTTAAATTTAAAATCATTCATTATTACTTTTCCTCCTTAAAATTGGTAAATTTTATCTAAAAAATCTACCCTTGAAACTATCAAAGAATATAACTATATTATTAAGTTAATATTTTTTATAAAATCAAATATACAACAACTATTTATAATTAACCTTTTTGTAATTGTTCAACATTAGCTTTTTTCTTTTTTAAAATAGTAAAGGCATATCCAGAACCAACTACTAAAATACTAATAATAGCTATTTTCAATAATTGAGGTGTCCATGGTATATTAAGTCTTAACATATTAAATCCTATTACCATTAAGATCATATATACAATACGTAAGAATTGTTCACGATTAATTTTTTCAAGAAATCTCATCCCAGCGAAAAATCCAATCCCTGCTAGAGGAAGTCCAACTACTAAAGCACTCATTAGATATGGAGTAAATGCACCATTTTGATATTGTGTAAAACCATTCCAAACATTAAGGATACACCATAAAGATGTCATAGTATTACGGAATTTCTTTTTATCTTTTACAGCTTCTAATGTATAAACAGTAATTAGTGGACCACCAATAGTAAATGCACCGTGAACGATCCCACCTAATATAAGACAACCATAACGGAAAATCTTTTTACCCATTGTATCTGGTGCGTCTTCGTTATTTACTTCTTTTAAGACTAATGGCTTTATAATATATTTATGAATATTCATTATTGCAATCACACAAATCATAGTTCCTATAGAAATTTTTGCAGTTTGAGGACTGATACTATAAAATAACTTTTGCCCAATAAATATTCCTGGTGCACAAAGAGCTACAATTTTAGCTAAATCCTTCCAAGAAATATTTTTTCTATCTTTGATTGCTAAAAAGTATAAAAATGGAATTACAATAACCGTACCATATGGTACTCCTGCAGCTGTTCCTAATATACCATTTGTAAGTGGAGCTGCAATAACTGTACAACCAAATCCTGTAGTCCCTTGAACAAAAAAACCTAAAACCTGCATTAAACCAACGATTAAAAAGTCAAACTCAAATGTCATAATATCCTCCTATAGATATAAATATTGTTTTGAGTTAAATGGATATAAAAATATACCCATCTAACTCCTTGCCTCTAAAATTATTTTAGAGCTGATAATTTTACGATAAATAATGTAATTAAAAATTAAGTTCTGTACGTTGAATTAGATCTTTTTGTAATGGTTTTCCAAGTTCTACAAAATATGCACTATATCCAGCAACACGTACAAGCATATCTTTATAATTTTCTGGATTTTTTTGTGCTGCTTTCATTGTTTCTGAACTCATAATATTAAACTGAACATGCATTGCTTGCTTAGAAATATATTCATCAATAAAGCTCACTAAAATATTTCTTCCTTCTACACCTGCTACAGCTTCCTCTGGAAATCTTAAGTTTAAAAGAGTTCCATTACTTGCAAGACTATGATCAACTTTTGCTACAGAATTTACAACGGCAGTTGGTCCACAAATATCATGAGATCCACCGTCAGTATGAACAGGTCCCATATTGTCTGAGATAGGTTCATTATTTTTACGACCATCAAGAGATGCATTAGTATAAAGTCCCATACCTACATTTGCATTTACAGTATATACTCCAGGACTAAATTCTCCTCCTCTAGGATTTTTTCTTCCTTTTATATGTCGACAGTAACATTCAAACATAAATTTGAATAGATCATCTGCATAATCATCGTCGTTTCCAAAGTGAGGAATTTTTGAACTATTTACAAGGGCATAAATTTTTTCATGTCCTTCCCAGTTATCTTTAACTGCTTGAAGTAATTCAGAACCAGTATAACCTTTTTCATCAAACATAAGTTTCTTAATTGTAGATAATGAATCTGCACAAGTTGCAATACCTGCCGCTTGTGGTGCAGTTCCATTGTATTTAGCTCCACCCTCTGTCATATCTTTTCCTGATTCTATACAACCTTCAAAGAAAGCTGAAACATATGGAGTAGGTTTAACCATTCTATGTACATCATCTGTAATATTTAGACAACTGCACAGTTGATCACACCAATAAGCAAACTGTTTATCAATACTTTCAAGTACCTCATCAAAACTATTATAAGTTTCTAAACTACCAGTATCTGGACCAAGTTGCTTTCCTTCAATTAATGTTCTTCCTCCATTAATTACCATTTCCATCATCTTGGCTGTATTTACATAACCTGCATCTTGCCAACCAAATTCTTTTCCAGGAAGAGATGGTTCAACACAACCTACAACACAATATTCTCTTGCTTCTTCAAGTGTTGTTCCCTTACTAATCATAGCTTTAATTGCCGTACCATCATTAAAAAGTTTTGGATGTCCATAACCTGCTCTAATACATTCAGTAGTTTTTATTTTTAATTCATAAGGAGTATTTTCATGCATACGAACGCAAACCCAAGGATTCATCATACGAGTATGAGCAGAACCTTCTAACATCAACATAGTTAGATCATTAGTTGCATCATTTCCATCACGATCTACTCCACCAATTGTAAGACTTTCTCCTCCAAATCCACGACCATTACGTACTTTTACAGTTCCCTTATCTTTTAACTTCGTCGGATTATTCATTTTTACATATTCTACTTCTATAAGTTCAAGAATAAATTCTTTTGAAACACTATTATTTTTCATATCAGCTTCATAGAATGGAAATAACCATTGATCCATACGACCATAAGAGATTGAATGTCCATTACCTTCTATTTGTATAAGTGTTGTTGCAAAGTTAAATAATTGTAACGCTTGCCAAAAAGTTTTTGGTGCTTCTCCTGCTATTGCATGACAGTTAATTGCCATCTCTTCTAATTCATTCTTTCTCTTAGTATTATCTTCCTTAACTGCCATTTCCTCAGCTAATTTTGCATAACGAATAATATATTTTTTAGAAGCTTCAAGCATAATAATTGTTGCTTTATAATAATCTCTTTTTTCTCCATACTCTGGATCTTGCTTACTTAATTTTTCAAAAGCAACCTTTACTTCTTTAATTACACCGTTATATCCAACTTTCATTAGTTTTGTATAGTCCATTGCAAAATGACCTATTCCTGCAAAATGATAGTTGTTTGTTTGGAATATTTTTTCTCCCATATGAGAACCTTTTTTTTGATCTTCATCAAGTCTTGCAGTAATAAGTTCATTGGCAGATCTTCCTTTCCAATATTTACAGAGTTCTAAAATTTCTTGTCTCTCTTCTTCATTTCTAATATAAAATTGATCGTTTGAACGCTCTTCAAATGGAGAATTTAATATTTCATCACTGATCCAGTCTACAGAAAATTCTGGATAGATTGGTGAAGCTTTAGCCGGAGCAGCTATCTCTCCTAAGATTAGATCCTCATCATAGATATAAAGTGCAGCATTCAACAAAATATTTTCAAAGGCATAAGCACATTGAAGTTTTCTTGGAGCTGTCTCATGTTTTTTATAAGCTTCAGTAACCAATCTTAATCTTTCTACATCAATTTCGTATGGTCTATCTAAAAATGTTTGTCTAAGATTATTTACACGTGGGAATGGAGACCAGTCTTCGTGATTTACTTGATACCCTAGACTATAGATCTTATCAAACGCCTCAGTTCCACATGCTTTTGTATTATTAACTGATGTTTCGCGGTA
>DDQV01000127.1 GCA_002342785.1 Fusobacteriaceae bacterium UBA2433
TACTACTCTGTAAACAGGTCTCTTCTTGCTTCCTAATCTAGTTAATCTAATTTTTAACATAATTAATTCTCCTTTTTTTCATTTTAATTTATTTAATAATTTATTATAATTTATCTACTTAAAAGGGTAACTTGAATCCCTTACCCATCTTTGGCATTCCAGGCATCTTCTTGCCTCCGCCAAACATCTTCATCATACCTTGCATCTGTTCAAATTGTTTTAACATCCTATTGATGTCTTGAATCTTTGTAGCAGATCCTTTGGCAATTCTTTTTTTTCTACTGGCATTTATAATTTTTGGTTTTCTCTTTTCCTCAGCAGTCATAGATTGTATGATCGCTTCGGTTTTTTTCATCTCTTTTTCTGCTGGGGCTAGATCTCCTAGATCTCCAACTCCTGGTAACATCTTTAAGATACTTCCAATAGATCCCAACTTTTTTATATTTTGTAATTGTTTTAGAAAATCATCTAAATCAAATTCTTGCTTTCTTAATTTTTCTTCTAAGATCTTAGCTTCATCTTCACCAATGGCGCTCTGAGCTTTTTCAACTAAAGAAACTACATCTCCCATCCCTAATATCCTAGATACTAATCTTTCAGGATGAAATAATTCTATATCATCTAACTTTTCCCCTATACCAATAAATTTAATTGGCTTTCCAACTACTGCTTTGATCGATAATGCAGATCCACCTCTGGTGTCTCCATCTAACTTTGTTAATACTACACCATCTATACTTAAAGTTTCGTTGAAACTACTTGCTAAATTAACTGCGTCTTGACCTATCATTGCATCTACTACTAATAGAATCTCTTGAGGTCTGACTTTTTTTCTTATTTGATTTAATTCCTCCATAAGATCTGTATCTATATGAAGTCTTCCTGCTGTATCTATGATTATATAGGTAGCTTCCTCATTTCTTGCTTTTTTTACACCGACCTCACAAATATTTACAGCATCTTTACTTCCCTCTTCATAATATGAAGATACACCAATCTGATCTCCTAATACTTGAAGTTGTTTCATTGCTGCTGGTCTGTATACGTCGGCTCCTATTAAAAATGGTTTTTCTCCATTCTTTTTTAAATATTTTGCTAACTTAGCTGCAAAGGTAGTCTTACCTGCCCCTTGTAAACCTGCTAACATAATTATAGTAGGACCTCTATGAGCCTTAGTCAATCTTGCATTTGTTCCACCTAATAATTCTGTCAACTCATCATTTACTAACTTTATGAATTGTTGCCCTGGATTGATACCATTTAAAGTATTTTCTCCAATAGCTTTTTCCTTTATTTTATTTATAAAGTCCTTTACCACACGGTAGTTAACATCTGCTTCTAATAATGATAATCTAACTTCCTTTAAAGCATCCTTTATATTATCTTCTGTTAATTTTCCATGTCCCCTTACTTTTTTAAATATACCTTGGAACTTGCTTCCTAAATTATCTAACATTATAGAACACCTCTTATATATCAAAACTCGCTATTAAGTTATCTAACTTTGATTCACTATAATTCGCCTTTAGTTCTTTTAAACTATCTCTTATCTCTTTCTCTCTTTTTAAAAAACCAATCTTCTCTTCATAGCTTTTTAAAATTTTAATTCCCCTTTTAATATTATCATAGACTGCTTGCCTACTAATACCATGAGATTTTGCAATCTCTGAGAGGGAAAAATCATCTTCAAAATGTTCTTCCATATAGGTTCTTTGCTTTTCACTTAAAAGATTACCGTAATAACCCAATAAAATTGAAACTTCTAAAAATTCTTTTAATTCCATAATTTACCCCTGTATTATAATATATCTTCACCGCTATGTCAAGTGTTTTTTCTTTACATTAAAGCTATTATATCAAAAATCTTTAACTATCTCAACTTTTAATTTTTTTATTAAAAAAAATAAAAAAAAATAAAAAAATAAAATAATTTTTAAACTTTTTTACTATAACTCACGTCTGATAAGTATAAGCAAATGAAAATATTGTTTTTTTCATTTCTTTCTTTCCTTAATAGATATAAAAAATCACCTAGTTGTACGACTATTACAACTAGGTGGTTTTTTTTGTTTAACCTATGCTTTTTTTAATTTAGTTTCCTTAGAAGTTTCCTCAGATAATATTTTTTCTACGATTACTGCACAAGAAGCATCTCCTAATACATTTGTAGAAGTTCTCATCATATCAAATAATCTATCTACTCCAAAGATAAGTGGTAGTGCTGTTACTGGAATTCCTGCTGCAACTAATACTGCAACAACTAATAATGCTGGTCCTGGAACTCCTGCTGTTCCAATTGCTCCTAATACAGAAGTTAAAACTATTGCTGTATATTGAGCCATCCCAAGTTCTATTCCAAACATTTGAGCAAAAAATACTGCTGTCAATGCATATAGCATAGCATTTCCATTCATATTAATTGTAGCTCCTAGTGGTAAAACAAATGATGTTACCTCTTGCTTTACTCCTAGATCTTCACACTCTTGTTTATTTATAGGTAGTGTTGCCATAGATGAAGCTGAAGCAAATGCTAATATTTGAGTTTCCTTCATTCCCTTTAAAAAAGTTATTGGATTCATTTTACCTAAGATCTTAACTAACATAGGAATCATAATAAAATGAATTATTCCTAAAGTTCCACTGAACACAGCTAATAATTTAAGTACTAATACCATTATATCCATACCAAATAACGCAATTGAATTTGTCATCAATCCAAAAACTCCAAGGGGAGCAATGATCAATACTTTTTTGATCATCCAGATCATCCCATCATTTACAGTATCTAAGATATCTATTACTGGTCTTTGTTTTTCATCTGCCATTGTAGATAGTGATATTCCAAAAAATAATGCAAAGAATAATATCTGTAAGATATTTCCACTAACTAATGATTCAAATGGATTTCCAGGAATAATTCCTTGGATAGTATCCCAAAATCCTGCTACATTTGAATTTTCTGCATATGTAGTAGCATCTGTCATCAATGAATCTGGAACGACAACACCTAATCCAGGTTTAAATATATTTCCAGCTAAAAGTCCTAACATAACAGATATTGCTGAAGTTCCTAGATAATATACTATTGTAAATATTCCAATCTTTCCTGCTGATTTTGTTTTTCCAAGAGCTGCTGCTCCAGAGATTATACTAAAAAATACCAAAGGTATAACAAGCATCTTAATTAATCCAATAAAAATATTTCCTAATGGTGCAAAGATCACACCTTGTGGTCCTAAAAATGCTCCTGCTACTACACCTAGCACCATTGCTATTAATATCATGGTACTGTTACTTATTTTTTTCATTTTTTCCTTCCCCCAACTTATTTATTTTACCTTGATTAAAATAATATTTAATCAAACCATAGTTTTGATTATATCAAATTTTTAAAAATAATTAAAATATTTAAATAGTCTTATACTTATATAAAAATAATATAATATAACATATAATATATTGTTTATAGAACTAAAACAACTCAACTTGTAATGGATCTACAGATGATGATTCATATGGTGGAGATAACTTCTTTGCTGAGATCAAACCTAGATTCTCAATCGATGGAATGACAGGAAAAGATCTATCTGTTGGACCATTTAGAGAGTGGTATGTATCTACTTGGATAAAAGCGGGAGATAATTCTTCAGACAATTCATTCAGTAAAACTGGAGATTCTGGTGGATTATGGCATAATGGTATTGGTATTGGTACCGATGTAGATCTTCCTTGGTATGGAACTACTGGACTTAATCTATTGGCAACATACAAAAGGGAAGATTATCAATCTAGTGGAGAGGGTAAATGGGATGGTTATTCCCTTCAATGGAATTGGTTTAAACCATTACACTTCTTTGAAAATGGAACTTTTGTTTCTTATCAAGGATATGTTACCTACGACTTTGGTGCAGATGAAATCGCTGAAGATGCTGGAAGAACTAAAGATTCATTACAAATGTACAATGGAATCTACTGGCACAACAATAGCTGGGCAATTGGTTATGGTTTAAAAGTATACAACAACATGGCTAACTTCGACGATGGATCTAGCGCAACTGGTGTAACACAAGATACTAGTGGTGTAGGACATTACTTTGATATTGGGTATAAATTCTAAATATTTTTTAAGACTGTAGAATATTTTTCTACAGTCTTTTTTATTTTAAAAATAAAGTTAAAGATATTAAACCTACTTTTATGATATAATTTGAAAAAAACAAGAATTAAATAAAGAGGTGAAATAACTATGGCTAAAAGATGGGATGAAAGGATATCAGACTATGAAAATGCACTAGAACGTTTAAAAGAATCTATAGAAGAAAGTAAAATAATAAACTCATCTACTATAAGAGATGGTGTTATCCAAAGATTTGAATTTACACTAGAACTCTCTTGGAAAGTTATGAAATTTTTTCTTAATTCTGAAGGTCTTATGGATGCAAAAGCTCCTCGAAGTACTATTCGAACTGGATTCAATAATGAAATTATAAAAGATGCCAAACTATGGATAGATATGATAGAAGATAGAAATCTAAGTACTCATACTTATTCTCAATCAATTTCCGATGAAATATATGAAAAAATAGTTAGTTCTTACTATGGGGAATTAAAAAAATTTTTCTTAGAGATTAAAGATAAAGAGGTGGAATAATGTTTGGACTAGAGGAAAGATCTGAGGAAGAATTAAGAGCTATCTTAATATTACACAAAGTAGAAAAAGCAATTATTTTTGGTTCTAGGGCAAAGGAAAAATATAAAAAAACATCTGATATAGATATAGCTATATTTGGAAATTTTACCAGCACAGAGATAAACTTAATAAGGTGGGATATAGAGGAAAGTCGAATAATCTATTTTGTTGATCTAGTTTATTTTGATAATGTTACCGATGAAGAATTTAAAAAAAGTATCTTAAAAGGAAAGGAATTTAAAATATATTAGGGCAGTATAATAACAATTGATTTTTTTTATTAATTGTTAAAAAAAATTATTTCTAGGAGAAAAAAATGGATTTAAATAAAGTACTTAAAATATCTGCCATTGCAGGAAAGATGATACTTGAAAACGGTGGAGAAACCTATCGCTCTGAAGACATAGTAGCTAGAGTATGTGAAACCCACAATGCTACAGCTGATTGTTTTGCAACACTAAGTGGGATCATGGTAGCTGCAACAAGAGGTGATAAAACTCTTACAACAGTTATTCGTATAAAAGTAAGAACAATAAACTTAGAAAAAGTTCATCAAATTAATGAACTAGCTAGAACTGCAGAAAACTATAACTGCGATGAATTTTTAGAAGAACTTAAAAATATAAATAGATCACCTAGGTATGGTTTTTTCTTAAATCTTTTGGCTCACTCTATAGCCGCATCTTCATTTGCTGTAGTTTTTGGTGGAACTATAAAAGATTTTTGGGGAACCCTTCCCATTGGTACTGCTGTATATCTTTTATCATTTTCATTTAGTAAATATGAGTTAAATGGTATCTTTGTAAATACACTAGGGGGAGCTATGAGTGCTTTCCTTGCTCACTATTTTTTTTATCTTGGTTTTATAGATAATATCGACAAAGTTATCATCGGTGTACTCATGTTATTAGTTCCAGGTATAGCCCTGACAAATGGTATCAGAGATATTGTTGCAGGAGACTATATGACAGGTATGGCTCGGGGAACAGAAGCTCTTCTTATTGCAACTTCTTTAGCAGTTGGAACAGGAGTAGCTATCAGTCTTATCTTAGGAGGTATCTTTTAGATGTTTACACAAATTTTATTTACAACACTAGCTACCCTTGGTTTTGGTATTATATTTAATATCCGTGGAAAAAATTTATTTTTTGCGGCTATAGTAGGGGGAATAAGTTGGGCTACTTATCTATTTAGTTTAGAGTTAAATCCATCACTGGTCTTAGCTAACTTTATAGCATCTGTAGTCTTAACAATCTGTTCTGAACTATTTGCTAGAGTATTAAAAACTCCAGTTACATCTATTCTTATAAGTGGACTTATACCACTAGTTCCTGGAAGTGGTATATATCATACAATGTATTTTATTTTAGAAAGAGATATGGAACAAGCTATCTTTAAAGGAGCCGAAACTCTATTTATTGCTGGAGCTCTATCTTTTGGAATAGTAGTCGTATCTTCCCTCGTTAGAATTATTAAAAATGGACACACAAGTAGACATGCAAGAAATATTACTTGATATTCTAAGAAGATAGATTAAGAAAAAGTTTAAAAGGAGAAATAAATGCTACAAGTTACTATGGACAAGATAACAAAATATTATGGTTCTAATTTAATATTAGACGATATATCCCTGAGGATAATAGAGGGAGAAAAAATTGGTTTAATTGGAAAAAATGGAAGTGGAAAGTCAACTATATTTAAGATAATTTCAAAGATGGAAGACTATACTAGTGGAAACTTGATCCTACAAAAAAATCTTAAGATTGGATATCTAATCCAAGATTTTACAAAATTTTTAGATAAAGATGTAGATGAAGTTTTATACAGTGGATTTCACGACCTTTTAATTATTGAAAAAAAAATAAATAACTCTTTAAAATTAATTGAAGATCATACCTCTCCTGACTACAATGAAAATTTAAAAAATTATGGTAAGTTACAAGAAAAGTTTGAATCTCTAGGTGGTTATGAGATCGATGAAAAGATTAAAAAGATAAAATTAGGACTTAGGATCTCAGATGAATTTAAAAATAAAAAAATAAGTGAACTAAGTGGTGGGGAAAAAAATAGAGTTTTTCTAGCAAAAGCCTTGGTAGATGAACCTGACTTATTATTATTAGACGAACCTACAAACCATTTGGATCTAAGTTCTATCAAATGGTTAGAAGAATTTGTTAAGGGATACAAAAAAAGTATATTTTTAATCTCCCATGACAGATATTTTTTAGATAATACAATAGATAAGATCTATGAACTAAATTATACAGGGATCGAGATATTTAATGGAAACTATAGCTACTATGTAGTTGAAAAAGAAAGAAGATATCTAAAGGAGTTAGAATTATTTTTAGCTCAAGAAAAACAAATAAAACAGATGGAAGATGCAATCAAAAGATTTAGACACTGGGGAAGTAATGGTGACAATGAATCTATGTTTATAAAAGCTGAAAATATGAGAAAACGTATAGAGAAGATGGAAAAAATTGAAAAACCAAAAGTTGAAAAAAATATCTCATTTAATTTTGATAGCCAAGGTAGAAGTGGTAAGAGAGTTATCAAAATTGAAAATATTTCCAAACAAATAAAAGATAAACTCTTATTTAAAGATATCTCCCTAGATCTATATCTAGGGGAAAAATTAGGAATTATTGGATCAAATGGAAGTGGAAAATCAACTTTATTAAAGATGATCTTAGATGAAGCAGAGGGGATCACCCTAGGAACCAATCTAAAGATAGCATATCTAGATCAAAATCTTACATTTAAAGATTATAAGGCAACCCTTATAGATGTCTTTAGAGATGAGAGTACTGTAAAAGAAAAAGATCTCTATAGAAGTCTGGCCAAATTTCATTTCTACCAAGAAGATCTAAATAAAAAAATAGAATCTCTCAGTGGTGGGGAAAAAGCTAGATTAAAGTTAGCTATCATGATAAACAATGGATTTAATCTACTTATCTTAGATGAACCTACAAATCATCTAGATCTTCATTTCAAAGAGATCTTAGAGGAAACTCTAGCAACATTTAATGGAACACTTTTATTTATATCTCATGATAGATATTTTCTAAATAAGATTGCAAATAGAATTGTTGAACTAAAAGATCAAACCTTATATGATTATCCAGGTAACTTTAATTATTATTTAGAACAAAGTTTTGAAGAAAAAGTTGAAGTTATAAAAAAAGAAAAGATAGATACAAGATTTAGAGATAATCAAAAAGAAAAAGATGACAAACGTCGATTAAAAAAATTAAAAAATCTTGAGATAAAGATATTAAAAACTTTAGATAGATTAGAAGATGATATATCTCTAAATCAAGAGAACTATACAGATTTAGGTAAACTAATAAAAGAAAAGGAAAAAATTGAATTAGAATATGAAGATATATTAGAAGAATTATTTGAATTAGAAAAGCTCTTATCTTAAGGGCTCTTTTTTTACAGTTCTAAAATCTTAAACCTTTAAACCTTTTTTGCCACCAATTAAAAGATCATACTGCTAGAGCACAGATGCTTTTTTATTTTTCTGTGTAATCTGTAACTGATTCTTTTCCTTTCTATCTAGATTTTTTCCATTTGTGAGGATTGGTGCTCATTGGTGGCTAAATCTTTTCTTTTTCTTCGTGTTCATTCGTGTCATTCGTGACTAAGTTTTTTTCTTTTTCTCATTTGTGAAGATTGGTGCCTATTAGTGGCTAAGTTTAAAATCTAAACTTTTTTTTTGCCACCAATCTACACTAATTTACACTGATCTAAAAGATCCTGCTGCTAGAGCACAGATGCTTTTTTATTTTTTTCTGTGTAATCTGTGACTAAGTCTTTTCCTTTCTATCTAGATTTTTTCCATTTGTGAGGATTGGTGCTCATTGGTGGCTAAGTTTTTATTTTTCATAAGTTTAAAATCTTCTTTGTTTTTATGTAAATTTATTTAAACTATTCTCTAATTTATTTAATTTTAGATTGGAACTTTCTTCAAGTAAAGCACCTGTTAATGCTCTTGTCAACAGTTCCTACTTAACAAAATGGGCTTTTATTAAGTAGAATTCATAATGAGAAAATAAAGACATCTTTAAACATAAAAACAAATAATAATTTGTTTGGGTCAATTTGACTTTTTGCAGATATTTATATATAATTAGATTATACATAAACTATAGAGATTTTCAAAAGATAAGTGTCTACGAAAAAACCAGCCTAACTAGTTGGTTTTTTCTTTTTGTATTAATTTTATCTTGCGTATGATAAAATTAATTTGAGTGGCTATTTATAGCCTGGAAACAATTGGTCTTAGACACACCTTTTGTTTAACACCTTTTAAAGGAGGTGAACTTTTGAAAAATCTCTATATATTTTTACTAGAAATATTAAAACTATTGCCTAAAGAATATATATTTTCATTGCTAGTAATAGCTTTGATTTTATTCTTTAAAAAGTAGTAATTTATTTTTAGCCACTCACGTGGTCAGGATTAGTTACCCTGACCCTTTTTATTTTGATAGTTTTCAATGTTTTCACTTAATTTAAATATTTCTTTCTCAATCTACTATAGGTTCTAACCATCTACATAGTTCAAATCTATTACAAAAGTTTACACCCTTCTCTTTATTGATATTTTGTATACAATTAGGACCGCGGACAGTCTGAAGCCCAATAAAACTAAATAGATCACAAACAAAAAATGAAAAGTATTCATTAATTATTTAAAGATTTTATTTTTTCATTATTTGTTAATTGAAAATTATACTTTTTTAATTATCCCCTCTAATTTACCTTCTAAGGTACTTAAAAAAAGTTCCCCTTGTGTTTATACCCCTATAGTTGAAATAAAGCAAACTATAAAGCTTTGAATCCATTGGTATTACTGAGGTTGAGAGGTAAAAAACTAAAAAGGCCGTGAAAAAGCCTTAAGGGTAGTTTAAAAAACCTTAAAGGTATCAGAAATGGCCTTATTTTGCCTAAAAATCACTGGATTTTACTACTATAATACGGAATTCTTTTAAAACCTTTTTTGTCACTAATTGCACGAAAATAAAAGATCCTACTGCTATAACACAGATGCTTTTTTTCTGTGTAATCTGTATAATCTGTGACTAAGTCTTTAGTCTTTCCTTTGTGTGTCTTTGTGTTCTCTTTTCTTTGTGCTGAATTTTTGTTTAACTTTTTTCCCCTTCGTGTCTATTCGTGTCATTCGTGACTAGTTTTTTCTTTTTCTTATTTGTGAAGATTGGTGCTCATTGGTGGCTAGTTTTTTTTATCTTTTTCTTCGTGTTCATTCGTGTCATTCGTGACTAAGTCTTTTCCTTTTTATATCGAATTTTATAAATTTAGTCATATCCAATAAATACAATTCCTATAACTTCAAAGAAGACATAGTTAAAACTTACTCAATATAACTCTAGAATCTTCCTCAGCTTCCTCTATCAGATCAGGGCTGAACCCAGATTTAGAAAATAATATAAAATATTCTTCCCTGTTGTTATTTTTCCATTTGACTTTTTTTGCTTTTTTCTTCAATGTAAATAATACACTTAATCCCACATGTTTTTTAGACCACTTGCACTCTCCAAAAATAATTTCTTTCTCTCCTAGTCCCACTACATCTATCTCTTCATTCTTACTCCACCATCTCCCCACCTTGCTTATGGGAAATTTTATCTCGTCGTGAGCTATTAGACTTTCTAAGCACAATCTTTCATATGCCTTAGAAACCCACAGATCAAAAGTTGAAGATATTTTTTCCAGTGGATATTTTAGATTCTCTATCTCAAGGTAACTCTGATAAGGATATACATAGTTAAACCAAAATGCTAAATAATTATCTTTTATATAATAGAGACTTTTCTTACTATTATCTATATTTTCAGTTACAGGTACTTCCCTTTCTAATATATCTAGATCTATTAATTTTGATAAATATGGGCTCAGGCTACCAGAATTAAGACCCAGTCTAGTTGCTATAGCAGCCATCTTTGTATCTCCATTGGCTATAGACTGAATTATAGAAAAGTATCTAGAAATATCATTTATCTCCTCCTGGAGTAAAAATTTAGGTTCTGAATAAAGAAAATTATTGTTATCAAAGATATTGTTTTCTATATTCCATATAGGTGATTTATTTTTATTAAATTCCTGAATATATTTTGGTATCCCTCCTGTAATCGAATAAAATTCAATTAATTCCTTGTGAGATTTATCTGTAAAAAATTCATTATAATAATCAAACTTAATAGGTTTTAATCTTATTTGGGCGGTTCTCCTCCCGTATAGAGGACTATCATAAGCTAATACTTCTGAATACATCATAGATATCAATGATCCACACAAGATCAACATTATATTGCTGTCCTTTAATTTTTCATCATATATTCTCTGAAATATAGAAGAAAAGTTTTTATTTACCATACAGAGATATTGAAATTCATCTATTACTAGGACAAACTTCTCATCCTTAGGTAGTTTGGAGATTAAATAACTAAATAAAGTATCCCAATCCTTTATTTCTATCTTATCCAATAAGTCATCATTAAAATAAATTGCCAGTTGTTTTTTAAATCTTTCTATCTGTATCATTTCATTTTGCTTATCAGCAAAAAAGTAAAATGATTCTTTAGTTTTTATAAATTCTTTAATCAGGGTTGTTTTCCCCGTTCTTCTTCTCCCATAGATCACTGTAAAACTTGATTCTCTCTCAAATTCTTTTTCCAATGTCTTCATTTCATTTTTTCTATTTATAAATTTCATATTAAACACCTCTATCAATTATATAATATAAATTATTATAATTCAAATTATTATAATTTCATTAAAATCTATTAAACAATATGATTAGATCTTTTCTAGGCATTTTATATTTTCTTTGGTATGGTAAATTGTCCAATTTTTATAAAATGAGGAGTAATAACTTTTTAATTATCCCCTCTAATTTGCCTTCTAAGGTGCTTAAAAA
>DDQV01000121.1 GCA_002342785.1 Fusobacteriaceae bacterium UBA2433
TAATATATTATCAAAAAATAATATCTAAAAATAATAAAAAAGAACTGGAAAATTCCAGTCCTTTTTCTACTTAGCTATTTATCTCAGTCCCAAAAGGAAAAAAGATAAATTATAGAGAGTAATCAAGTGAAGCTAATCTCTTATAATGTTTAATTTTATTTTGAGCATCTGCTTTATTCTTAGCAAATAATTCTTTTGCTCTTTCAGGATTAGATTTAGTTAGTGTTAAGTATCTAGTTTCTCCTAATAAGAACTCTTCATATTTGTCCCAGTTAGGTTCTTTAGAATCTAATTGTAATGGGTTCTTACCTTCTAATTCTAATTTAGGATCAAATCTAAATAATGGCCAGTAACCACATTCAGTAGCTAACTTCATCTCAGTTTGAGAATGTCCCATACCTTTTCTTACACCATGTGAGATACAAGGAGCGTATGCAATAACTAAAGAAGGACCTTTATGAGCTTCTGCTTCTTTAAGAGCTTTTAAGTATTGAGCTTGACTTCCACCCATAGATACTTGAGCTACATAGATGTGTCCATAAGACATAGAGATTGCTGCTAAGTCTTTTTTCTTTGCAGATTTTCCAGATGCAGCAAATTTAACTACTGATCCAGTTGGTGATGCTTTTGATGCTTGTCCACCAGTATTTGAATACATCTCTGTATCCATTACTAAAATATTAATGTCATCATTAGTAGCTAAAACGTGATCTATTCCACCGTAACCGATGTCATTTGCCCAACCGTCTCCACCAAAGATCCATTGTGATTTTTTAGTGATATAATCTTTTAATCCAATTACTTCTTTAGCTTCCTCATTTCCTTCAATTAATGGTAATAATTTAGTTCTGATTTCTTGAGTTTTTTCTCCATCAGTTTTATTTTCTTTCCATTCTTTGAATAATTCTGCTACTTCTGGAGTAACTTTATCCATGATTTTTTCCATTTCTACTTCTAATCTATCTCTTAATGCTTCTACAGCAACATGCATTCCATATCCAAATTCTGCATTATCTTCAAATAATGATGATGCCCAAGCTGGACCTTCTCCACAACCGTTTGTACAGTAAGGAGTTGATGGAGCTGATCCACCATAAATTGATGAACAACCAGTAGCATTTGCTACCATCATTCTATCTCCAAATAATTGAGTAATTAACTTGATGTAAGGAGTTTCTCCACATCCAGCACATGCTCCATGGAATTGGAATAAAGGTTGTGCAAATTGAGATGTTTTAACATTTGCAGTTCCCATGATTTCTTTTTTATAAGTTACTTCGTTGAATAAGTAATCAGCGAATTTTTGTTGAGGTAATACTTCAGCAATTGGAGTCATAACTAATGCTTTTCCTTTAGGTGATGGACATACGTTTGCACATACTCCACATCCTGTACAGTCAAGTGGTGAAACTTGTAATCTGTATTCTACACCTTCAGCTTTTCCAATAACTTTTAAAGTAAGCATATCTTTTGGTCCATTAGCCTTTTCTTCTTCATTGATTAAGAAAGGTCTGATTACTGCATGTGGACAAACAAATGAACATTGGTTACATTGAATACAATTTTCAGGAATCCATTGAGGAACATTTACTGCTACTCCTCTTTTTTCGAATGCTGTAGTTCCATTTTCAAATGTACCATCTTCATATCCGTCAAATGCTGATACTGGTAAATCATATCCTTTAATAGCATTTATTGGTTTAGCAATTTTTTCTATAAATTCAGAACCTTTATAAGCATCTGCAGCATCTTCATGTACTAAATTAATCCAAGCAGGATCTACAGTAACTTCTACTAATTCATCTGCTCCTTTATCAATTGCATTGTAGTTTTTATCTACAACATCTTGACCTTTTTTGATATATGATTTATAAGTATACTCTTTCATATACTCTTGAGCTTCTTCAAATGGAATTACATTAGCTAATTTGAAAAATGCTGATTGCATAATTGTATTAGTTCTGTTTCCTAATCCTAATTCAACTGCTAATTTATTTGCATTAAGGATGAAAAATTTAGCTTCATTTCTAGCTAATTTAATCTTAACTGAGTTAGGTAAATTTTCAATAGCTTCTTCAGCTGACCATACACAGTTTAATAAGAAAGTTCCACCTTTTTTTAATCCTCCAACCATATCATACTTACCTAAGTAAGATGGTGTAGAACAAGCTACGAATGATGGCGTGTTGATTAAATAAGTTGATCTAATAGGGTCTTTACCAAATCTTAAATGAGATCTAGTAACTCCTCCAGATTTTTTTGAGTCATATGCGAAGTAAGCTTGAGCATAAAGATCAGTCTTATCTCCTATGATTTTAATTGAGTTTTTATTAGCTCCTACAGTACCATCAGATCCAAGTCCAAAGAATAAACATTCTTTTACATTGTCAGCTACTACTGATACAGCTTCTCCTACTGGTAATGATAAATGAGTAACATCGTCAATTATTCCTACTGTAAATCCTTCTTTAGGAGTATCTAACTTTGCATTTTCATAAACAGCTATCATTTGAGCAGGTGTAGTATCTTTAGAAGATAATCCATATCTTCCTCCAACAATTTTTGGTGCATTTTTATCATCTTTAAATAACTCAACTACGTCAAGATATAAAGGTTCTCCATTTGCTCCAGGTTCTTTAGTTCTATCTAGTACAGAGATTGATTTAACTGTTTTAGGTAAAACTTTCATGAAGTACTCTGCAGAGAATGGTCTATATAAATGAACAGATAATAATCCTACTTTTTCTCCAGATTTTACTAAGTGGTCTACAGTTTCTTTAATAGTTTCTGTAACTGATCCCATAGCTACTATGATTCTTTCAGCATCTGCTGCTCCATAATAAGTAAATGGCTTATATGTTCTTCCTGTAATTTTTGAAATTTCATCCATGTATTCTTCTACTGCCGCAGGTACTGCATTGTAGTATTTATTTTGAGCTTCTCTAGCTTGGAAGAAAATATCATCATTTTGAGCTGTTCCTCTAGTCACTGGGTGATGAGGATTAATTGCTCTATCTCTAAATGCTTGAACAGCATCTCTATCTAATAATCTATCTAAATCTGCATAATCCATTACTTCTACTTTATTGATTTCATGTGAAGTTCTGAAACCATCAAAGAAATGCATGAAAGGAATTCTTGTTTTAAATGTTGCTAAATGTGCAACACCTGCAAGGTCCATTACTTCTTGTACAGATCCAGATGCTAACATTGCATAACCAGTTTGTCTAGCAGCATATATATCTGAGTGATCTCCAAATATAGATAATGCTTGAGCTGAAAGTGATCTAGCTGATACATGAATTACTGAAGGTAATAATTCCCCAGCAATCTTATACATGTTAGGTATTTTTAATAATAATCCTTGTGATGCTGTATAAGTAGTCGTTAAAGCTCCTGCTTGTAACGCTCCATGAACTGTTCCTGCTGCTCCTGCTTCTGATTGCATTTCTACTAATTTTACAGGTACTCCAAATAAGTTTTTCTTTCCTTTAGATGCCCATTCGTCAGTATATTCTGCCATTGGTGATGATGGTGTTATAGGATAAATTCCTGCTACTTCTGTGAATGCATATGATACCCACGCTGCAGCTTGGTTTCCGTCCATTGTTTGCATAGTTTTAGCCATTTTTTTTGACCTCCTGAAAATTTTAATTATATTTTATTGATTCCAGTAAAATAAAATATCTTTCATGTACAATTTTACTTCACTAGCAATATTTTGTCAATAAATCATTGTTTTTTTTTTTATTATATATTTTTTTACCTTTTTTTCGCTTTTAAAACGTTATATATAACCATTTTAATACATATTTTTTTTTCTTACTTAGTTTTTTTTACGATATATTTCTTTTAAGATCTAAACTTTTGTATGATTATACTTTACATTTTTTTAATATTTTCTCTATTGCTTACATCAATTTAGAATCTATTCTCAATAAAAGAGTTACCAGAATAAACTGATAACTCTTTTTATTTTATTATTTAACTATTGCCAATGTATCTCTAGCAATTACTAATTCTTCATTTGTTTGTATTTTATAGATAGCAACTTTAGAAGTTTCTGTAGATAATTTTACAGATCCTTTCTTTCTTACTGAGTTAACAGCTTCATCTAATTCTACACCCATAAATTCTAATCCTTCTAAAGATTTAGATCTTATTAAGTTAGAATTTTCTCCAATTCCACCAGTGAAACAAATCATATCTACTCCACCCATAGCTGCTGCATATGATGCAATATAAGCTCTAATTCTATAAGTCATCATATCGATAGCTAATTCTGCTCTTTCATCTCCTGCAGCTCTTGCAATCTCAAGATCTCTACAATCTGATGATTTTTCAAAGATTCCTAAGATTCCAGATTTTTTATTCATTCTAACATCTATCTCTTTATCAGTTAAATCTCTCTTAGCTTTAATAAATAATGCTGCTGCTGGATCGATATCTCCACATCTAGTTCCCATCATTAATCCTTGTAATGGAGTTAATCCCATTGAAGTATCTACTGACTTACCATCTTTTACAGCTGATATAGATGCTCCATTTCCTAAATGGCATACAATTACTTTTGATTTTTCAGGGTTTCCTAATAAATCATTAGCTAATCCAGAAACAAATTTATGAGAAGTTCCATGGAAACCATATTTTCTTACTTTTAATTCTGTATAATCAGCATATGGTAATGGATACATAAATGCTTTTGCTGGCATAGTTTGATGGAATGCAGTATCAAATACTCCTACATTAGGTTTTCCAGGAATAAGTTCCATACAAGTTTTCACACCTAATAAGTTAGCTGGGTTATGTAACGGTGCTAAATCATTATTAGCTGCTACACCTGCAAGCACTTCATCATTTAATAGTACTGACTCAGTAAATTCTTCTCCACCATGTACTAATCTATGTCCAATTGCATCAACTTCATTTATATTTTCAATTACTCCATGTTCCCCTGTCAATGTATTTAATACTAATTCCAAAGCCTCTTTATGTGTAGGCATATCTTGCTCTAACTCTAATTCAAAATCTGTAGCTGGAACTTCATATTCAAACTTAGATCCGTGAATTCCTATTCTGTCACATAAACCTATTGCGAAAACCTCTTCAGTTGATGGGTTGATTAGTTGATACTTCAGAGATGAACTACCGCAGTTAATTACTAAAACTTTCATTAATTATTTCCTCCTAAATTTTATTTTTATAATATATATTTTATTTATTAATTAGCTTGTACTGATGTTATAGCTGTTAAATTTACTATATCAGAAACTGAACAACCTCTTGAAAGGTCATTAATTGGTGCTGCTAAACCTTGTAATAATGGTCCAAGAGCTTCTGCACCTGCTAATCTTTGAACTAATTTATATCCAATATTTCCTGCTGCTAAGTTAGGGAATACTAATATATTTGCATTTCCTGCAACTTTAGACCCAGGTGCTTTTTTAGCTCCTACTGCTGCAACTAGTGCTGCATCAGCTTGTAATTCAGCTTCAAATTCGAAATCTACATTACTTTCTTTTAATATTTTTCCTGCTTCTACTACTACATCAACTGAATCATGTTTAGCAGATCCTTTAGTTGAGAATGTCATCAATGCTACTTTTGGTTCTATTCCAGCTACTGATCTAGCTGTCGCTGCTGCACCAATAGCAATATCTGCCAATTGTTGAGCATTAGGTTCTGGTATAACTGCACAGTCACCAAATATTAATATATCTCCATACTCTTCTACTTTATCTTTTAATTCCATGATAAATACTGATGATACTGTTTTCATTCCTGGTTTTGTTCCTACTACTTGAAATCCAGCTCTAAGTACATTAGCTGTTGGTGAATCCGATCCTGATACCATTCCATCCGCGTCACCTAAAGCTACCATCATAGCTCCAAAAAAGTTAACATCTGTAGTTAAGATCTCTTTAGCTTTTTCTGGTGTCATTCCTTTTTTAGCTCTTTTTTCTACTAATTTTGCTACATAAGCATCTATATTTTCAAAAGTTTTTGGATCGATTATAGTAGCTCCTTCTAAATTAACTCCTATTTTCTTTGCATCTGCATTTAAAGTTTCAAAATTTCCTACTAAAACAACTTTAGCCAATCCTTCTTTTACTATTTCTTGTGCTGCTTTTAATACCCTTTCATCTGTTGCTTCTGGTAAAACAATTGTTTTTTGTGTAGCTTTAGCCTTTTCTTTTATTTGATTAATGATTCCCATCACTCATCCTCCCTCTCTATATTTTTTTAAGTTCATATTAACATATTTTATTCTAGTTATACAAATGGTTTTTCATTCCCTCTAAAATAATTGTTTAGCCGACTTATTTTCTAACTCCTATTTCATTAACAGAATTTCATACTATTTTTTTCAATTATAATTATTATATGATTTTTACGCTCATTTTGAAAGCTTTTTTTGATTTATTTTTATCCATATTTAAATTTTATTCAAATATCGCTTCTATATACTCTTTAGATTTAAATTCACGAAGATCTTCTATTCCCTCTCCTACACCTATAAATTTAATTGGTTTTTTTAATTCTTCAGAAATAGCAAATACTATTCCACCTTTAGCGGTACCATCTAACTTAGTAACTACAAAACCACTTAACTTTGTCACTTCATTAAATACCTTAGCTTGATTTAATCCATTTTGACCAGTAGTTCCATCTATAACTAATAGACTTTCGTAGTTAGTATCCCCTACATGTTTCTTTATAATAATATTTATTTTTTCTAATTCTTTCATCAAATTATTTTTATTATGTAATCTTCCTGCTGTATCTATTATTACTATATCGGCATTTCTATTTTTTCCAGCTTTTAATGTATCAAATACGACTGCTCCTGGATCACTTCCTTGTTCATGTTTTATAATATCAGCACCTGCTCTATTTGCCCATTCTTCTAATTGCTCAATAGCAGCTGCTCTAAATGTATCTCCTGCACCTATAACTACTTTTTTACCATTCTTTACAAATTTAGCTGCTAATTTTCCAATGGTAGTTGTTTTTCCTACTCCATTTACTCCTACAACTAATATTATATTCATTCCAGGTTTATCAACTTTTAATTCTGTTCCTTCAGAGATCAAAAACCCTTCCATTACATCTTTTAACACATCATAGACTAAATTAGGATCTTTAATACCTCTTTTTTTCACTTCTTTTTCTAATTCTTTTACTATTTTTAATGTCATATCCATTCCAATATCTGACTGTATCAATAGATCTTCTAATTCTTCATACATCTCTTCATCTATGATGCTTCTGCTAGAAAAAAGTTTTTTCATTTTTCCAAATAACCCTTCCCTAGTTTTTTCTAATTTTTCCTTCAAAGACTTAAAAAAACCTCTTTTTTTAGAAGTACTTTCTTTTTTCTCTAAATCTTCTATTTTTTTTCTTTCGATCTCTTTTTCAAGTTCTTCTTTTTTTAATCTTTCTAATTCTTTTTTTTCGTCTTCCTCTTTCTTTTTTAATTCCTCTTCTTCCTTAATCTTTAATTTTTCAAGTTCTTTTTTTTCTGCCATCTCTTTCAATTTCAATTCCTCTAACTCTTTAATTTTTAGATTTTCATCTTCAGTTTTTATTTTTTCATCAACTTTAGACTTATTTTTTCCAAACCCAAATATTTTTTTAAACATCTCCATCCTCCTAACGTTTTATTTATCTTTTTTGAAATAAACACAATAATTTCTATTCAAAAGCTTTTTTTAGTCTTTCTAATCCATTTTCTAACATATATCTAGGACAAGCTATATTCATTCTCGCAAAACCAGATCCTATAAAAGCACTTCCCATTGTTAAAGCTAGTCCACCATTTTCTACTAATTTTTTCTTTAATTCTTCATCTTCTAGTCCAAATTTTCTTAGATCTAACCAAAGTAAATAAGTAGCCTCAGGTTTTTCAACTTTAATTTGAGGAATATTTTTATTAATATAATTTATAGCAAATGAGACATTTTTTCTTAGGTGATCTAAAAGTTCTTCTAGCCATTCCTCTCCTTCATTATAAGCAGATATAACCATATTCATGCAAAAACTATTAGGTTCATGAACTCCTATTAAGGCAAGTTCTCTAATAAAATGTTTTTTGTCTTCTATTGTAGGAAAAACGACAAATGAACTATGAATTCCTGCCAAATTAAATGTCTTAGTAGAAGAAAAACAAGTGTATACCAATTTTTCAATTTCTTTTCCTAGACTAGCTATAGGAAGATGTTTTCCCTCTAAGATAAGATCACTATGAATTTCATCAGAAATAATCTTGACTTTGTATTTTATACAAATCTTTGTAATTTTTGATAACTCTTCTTTTTCCCACACTCTTCCTGTAGGATTATGTGGATTACATAATATAAATATCTTGGATTTTTTTGCTTTCTCCTCAAAATCTATAAAATCAATTTCATATCTTTCTTTTTTCTGGATCATCTCGTTTATAACTATTTTTCTACCATTATTTTTGATTTGATTTATAAATTGAGGATAACTTGGAGATTGTATCATTATCTTATCTCCCTCATTAGTCAATATTTTAATCAATAAATTTAGGCTAGTTACTACTGTAGGAGAGTGGGCAATCTTATCATAAGATAATTTATGTCCATGTCTTTTTTCTATCCAATTTATTAAACTATTTACATATTTTTTATTTTCCATAGTATAACCAAATATTTTTTGATCTGCTTTATCTTTTAAAGCTTTAACTACTATATCAGGAGTTTCTATATCCATATCTGCAACCCACATAGGTAAAATATCTTCCCTTCCAAAAAAATCCATTCTCCCAGACCATTTTCTTGAATCATTTTCACTTCTATTTATTTTTTTATCAAAATCAATCATTTTAGACCTCCTTCTCTTATTTAAGTTTTGAGTATTTATTTTTTTGACATATATATTGTAAAAAATAAAAAAAATTTTGATTATAATTTTACCTTCATAATATTTATTTTACCATAAATTTTTTTGCTTTTTTTATCAAAATTCAAATAAAAAAAATTAACTAAACAAATTGATTTAATAAGTAAGGTTGTTTTAAAAAAATCCTAAATAAACAACAACTATAACAGCTTTATTTACTTAGGAATCTTTTTATTATTTTTTTTCTAAATTATCAGAGATCATCTCTCCACACTCTTTGATTCTACCCTTCATCCCGCAATTTATACAATTATCACGACAATCTGGAGTAAGAGCTGCTTCCTTGGCTTTTTTTAATTCTTCCATATAAAATTTATGCGATACGCCTATATCTATCATATCCCACGGAAGTTTTACATCAGTTGATCTTTCGCCTATATAATCTTTTTCATCTAAATTTAATTCCTCTATAGCTTCTTTCCATCTATAAAATTGAAAATTTCTTCCATGATCTTCTAATTTTGCACCTTTAGACCAAACTTTCTCTAATAATTCTCCAATTTTTTCATCTCCACGAGATAAAAATCCCTCTAAATATGATTTTTCTCTAAAATGCATCTTTAGAGTTGTATGTTTTGCCCTATAAAAAATATCTTTCAAGAGTTGATGTTTTCTTTCCATCTCCTCTATATTCATTTGTTCTACCCATTGAAATGGAGTATGAGGTTTAGGTACAAAATTAGATACACTTACTGTTATATTTAATTTTTTTGTAAATGGTTTACACACCTTTATTACTTTCATTACTAACTCATGCATTCCCTTTAGATCTTTATCAGTTTCAAATGGAAGTCCTATCATAAAATAAAATTTTAAAGATGCCCATCCAGCTTTTACTGCTGCAACTGCCGTTTCTAAAATCTCTTCCTCTGTCACACCTTTATTTATAATATCTCTCATCCTTTGAGTCCCTGCTTCTGGTGCAAATGTAAATCCTGTTTTTTTACCACTTTGAATTTGTTTTGCAACTTCTACAGAATATGGATTCATCCTTAGAGAAGGAAGTCCTATACTTAGATTATTACTACCATATTTTTTTTGTAAATTTGATAGTAAAGGATCTATCTTGCTATAATCACTACTCGATAGTGAAGATAATGAAACTTCATTGTATCCTGTAGACCTGAGTGATTTTTCTATAAGAGATAAATTTTTTCCTAGTGTTCTCTCTCTTACAGGTCTATATGTATAACCTGCTTGACAAAATCTACATCCTCTAGTACAACCTCTTTGAATCTCTATCGATACTCTATCATGAACTATCTTTACAAAAGGAACTATTTGATTGGCATAAAATTCTGTATTATCTAAATTATGAACTATAGCTTTTTTAATTTTTTTACCACTATGTAATTTAGGAATATATACTCCATCTATATCTTTTATCAACTCTAATTTTTCTGCTTTAGTTTTATCTTTATTTGTCACAAATATTTTTGCAATTTCTGACATTACATCCTCTCCATCACCAATTACAAAATAATCTATAAATCTACTCATAGGAGCAGGGTTTACTGTACACGTTCCTCCTGCCATAATAAGTGGATCATCTTCTGTTCTATCTTCTGGTCTAAAGGGTATTCCTGCTAAATCTAATGCATTTAATACATTGGTATAACTCATCTCATATGAAAGAGAAAACCCTATCACATCAAATTCTTTGAGAGGAGTTCTACTTTCTAATGAAAACATTGGTATATTATTTTCTCTCATTACAGCTTCCATATCCTCTTGGGGAGAAAATCCTCTCTCTAATGAGAATCCATCAACTTTATTTAGTGTATCGTATAATATTCTTATTCCAAGATTAGACATTCCTACCTCATATATATCTGGAAAAAATAAACACATATTTACTTTAAAATCTTTTTTATGAATACTATTTAATTCATTCCCCATATACTGAACTGGTTTTTCTACTAACAGTAGATATTTTTCTATATCAATCATAATATACTCCTTATATTTTTTTATTTTCTATTAAATCTTTTTTATTTTATCATATTTTTTTTATTTTATATAAAAAAATTAACCTCTGTCATCTATCTCTTGAAATTTTTTTAATTTTTGATCTCCATTTGTTTTATGGTGATTTAAAATTAATTTAGCCAATTTCAAATCTATTTTTTTTAATTTTTCATATCCTAACTTTGGATGTTTATCTAACTGTTCATCCCCTAATAAAACTTTTTTTATCCTAGTAAAAAGAGATATCTTTTCCTTTCCACAATCATGTAAAAGAGCTAGTTTTAGATATTTTTCATCTTTATTTAATAGACTATCTTTCCTTACCATTTGATAAACATTTATACTATGAACTTTATCGTAGTTATCCATATCTATAAAAATTTTATATTCTTCCTCTGTTAAAAATAATTTTATCTTTTCTACTTTTTCTGTTTTTGGTTTTGCAAATAGATAATTTAATCCCTGTTTTATTCTACTCATAATATCTCTCCAAAAATTAGATTGTTTTTATTACTATCTTTTTATATTTTTTTCTTAAATTTTTTATATTACTAGCATTTTTACCAATAACTTCACCTTTTTTACTCTTAGCTACATAAAAAATATAGGTATCTTTTATTTTTTCTACTTTTAAAACATTTTCTTCAAAAACATTATCAATATCTTTTATTATAATCTCTTCTAATTCCTTAGATAAAATCATTTTTTCCAAAGTTAAATATTTTCCAGGAAGATTTTTTTTCTCTTTAGTTAATATATAACCAGACATTATCCTCACTTGTTTTGGCATAAATGAATTTCCTAAAAATAATAAACTACCGTTATCATATGATATTTCTACACTTCTTATTTTTTCCTTTAACTTCTGACCTTTCCCATCGGTAAAGCCACTTACATCATAAGTCCCTGTAAGTTCTTCACATCTTTTTAATATCTCTTCTTCAGTTACCTTTATCTTATTTAATGGATAATTATATCTATACATCCTTCCCTCTATCATCTCAGGAAGAACTAAATTTGGCAGAGTTTTTTCTATCTTTGTGATCTTCATCTCATCTATTTTTTTATTAAATTTATCCTTTAATAAAACTTTATCTATCTTGTTATTTGAATTTATATAAAGAATGTTTTCTTTGGCACTTACCTGACTATCGGTTCTTCCACCTTGTTGAACTCCCTTAGCCCAAGTAACTCCTAACTCACCTAATATTTTTATAAACTCACCCTTTACAGATTTCTTTATAGAATTTTCATCTTTATTTTCATCGAAAGAGTGAAATTGTGTACCTCTATATGAAATATAAAATAAATATCCAAATTTTGTTGTTTTTTCTAAACTTCTAAAGTTCATCTAAACCTCCATCATATTTCATCTCTTTTAAAATCTTTATACCACTTAGTTTCTCAATTGTTTCTATATTATCTCTCAACAGAACTTTATCGATATTATTATCTTTATTATTAAAAATAATTCCTTTTATCATAATATCATTTCTTTTTAACGTTTCTATCGTTAATAAGGTATGGTTGATTGTTCCCAAAGAATTATTAGCTACTACTATTACTTCTGATTTTTTTCTATAATCTATCAAAAGATCCAAATATGTATATCTATTGTTATATGGAACGAGTAGACCTCCTGCACCTTCAACATACAAAATTTCATTTTTTTTAATCTCTTGATCTATCTTCTTTTTGATCTTATCGATAAAGATTTGTTTTCCATCTAACTCTGCTGCAATATGAGGAGACATTGGATTTTTAAAAAAATATGTATTTATTTCTTTAACATTTTTTTCTAAAAGATCAGCATATTTTTTAGTATCTGATCCCTCTAAACTTTCTCCAAATAGTTCTGCTCCTGTCTCTATAGGTTTAAGTGCCATAACATTTTTTTTATTTTTAAGATCTCCCTCTATCAATTTTAGAGTCACATGAGTTTTCCCAATCTCCGTTCCAGTTCCAACTATAAAATAAAGATTTCCCATATTGTCATCTCTATGTTTTATTCTATGGCACTTTCTACATCTAGGTTCATATGCTTCTGTAGCTCCAACTAATACAATAAGATCATCATAATAAGCTGGTTCTCCATCTATCAATCTTTGAGATACTGTAGCGGGGTTTCCACACACAGCACAAATAGCTTGAAATTTATCTACATATTCAGCTCTAGCTAAAAGTTCATCCATAGGTTTAAAAGGTTCACCCTTAAAATCTTTATCTAAACCTGCTACAATTACTCTCTTCCCCATATCTGCTAAATCTTCACAAAATTTTACAACTTCAGCTCCAAAAAATTGTACTTCATCTATCCCGATTACTTGTGCATCGCTATATTTTTCAAAAAATATTTTTTTCATCTCTTCTACACTATTTACTGGTATACCTTCTATAAAAGAATTACTATGGGAAGCTAATTTTGAATCATCATACCTAATATCACTAGCATGTTTAAAAGCTACTACTTTTTGACGTGCATATTTAGATCTTCTCAATCTTTTTATAAGTTCTTCACTTTTCCCTGAAAACATACTTCCAGTCACAACTTCTAACCAACCCATACCTTCTGTTACTATAAATTGCAATTCCCTCACCCCATCTATATAATTATTAACTAAGTATTTTTAAAATTAAATCTATCAACCCAATAAAAAAATAGGGTTCTTCCTCTTTCTAAAAACGCCCCTACTCTATCTAAATTTTTCATTTCAACTAACAAATTATTGTCAGATTAAAATAACATTTAATTTAAACTCCCTATTATAATTTTTTATTTTTTTCTTTAAATACAGATTAAATTGTAGCATATTTTCGACCTTATTTCAATTTAGCATTTTTCTAAATCGTTCAAATTTTTCTTAAAATTTATTCTTATATTTTCTTTATTTATTTAACTTTCTTTAAAAAAATTATAATGTCAAACTATAGATAAATTTTAGTGTCATAGATATATTAAGTAATTTTAAATTATGTTACAATATATAGAATTTTATTTTAATCAGGAGGAGTATATGAATTTTTTAGAAATTATAAAAGTGGTTATATTAGGTGTCGTTGAGGGAATTACAGAGTGGCTTCCTATAAGTAGTACAGGACATATGATATTAGTCGATGAATATTTAAATCTTAATGTAACCAATTCATTCAAGGAGATGTTTTTTGTGGTTATTCAATTAGGTGCTATTTTTGCAGTAGTGATCCTTTATTTTAATAGATTATTTCCTTTTTCTTTCAAAAACAAATTTTCAATAAAAAAAGAAACTCTAACTATGTGGTATAAAATTATTGTTGCATGTATTCCAGCAGGTGTTATTGGTATTCTATTCGATGATAAAATAAATGCTCTTTTTTATAATTATCTAACTGTCGCTATCACATTAATTGTATTTGGTATATTTTTCATCTTGATTGAAAATTATAATAAAGGTAATATTCCAAAGATAAAATCAATTTCAGAGATAACTTATAAAACAGCTTTAATTATAGGTTTATTTCAACTTATAGCAGCAGTATTTCCCGGTACATCACGTTCTGGAGCAACTATTCTTGGAGCACTTTTAATTGGAGTTTCGAGAACAGTTGCTGCTGAATTTACATTTTTTCTTGCTGTACCTGTAATGTTAGGAGCTAGTTTACTTAAATTATTAAAATTTGGTTTTAATTTTACTGGTTCAGAAATATCAACACTTATAATTGGTATGTTCGTTGCCTTTATAGTTTCCATCTTAGCAATAAAATTTCTTATGCAATATATTAAAAAACACGATTTTAAAGTTTTTGGTTGGTATAGGATTATACTTGGTATAGTTGTTCTTTTATATTTTGGTATGAAAACTACCTTGTAGTAACTTTAGATATTATTTTGATAAAGCCATTATTTTATGGCTTTTTTTATTTTTTAGAGATCCTTGACTTTTTTATTTTTTTTAAATTTTACTTCACCTCACTTTTAAATAAGGTTATAATAAAGTTAAAACAAAATCAATTAAGAAAGGAAACTATCATTAAAAATAAATTAGCATAAATTATAAAGGAGACAATTTTATGAATTACACCCCTCTACTAAAGGAGATTATCGATTATATTGAGATAAATATCGATAGACCAATTACTCTTGATGAGATCTCAACTAACTTTTTCATCTCAAAATTTCATTTTCATAGAATTTTTAAAGTTTATACTGGTATTTCCTTTGGACAATATACAAATAAACGAAGATTGCAATATATTGGTGATGACATTTTAAATTATAAAACTACAGAGATTTGGAAAATTGCTCTTAAATATTCCTATACCCATCCACAAATCTTAAATAGAATTTTTAAAAAACATTATAATACTACTCCTACAAATTATAGAAAAGATATGATCCGAAAAATTATACAAGATAAACTCATTATCTTAGAAAAAGAAACTATATCTTTAAATGGAAAAATTACAATAGATCTTTCTTTAGATTTTTTAAAAAAAACAAAAGTTTATGGAATCACTTATTCTATAGATCTTACTAAAACACCTCTTATTGAAAATGAAGTCATAGAATTTATAAAAAAAAAATCACAAGATTTTATAGCTACACCAAAACTAACAAAATTTTATTATATCTCTATTAAAAGAACTAAAAAAAATCATACCTTTGGTTTTTTCACTGATAATAAATTTGAGTTTGATGAGTGTTTTACTATTCCTTCTGGACTCTATGCTCTTCTACAATACTCTGGCGATAGATTATATAATTCCTTAGATATTGTCTTCAATGACATAAAAAGTATCTTTGTTAAAGAACATCTCATTCCCCATGTAGATAATTTTGAATTAGTTCAACAATTTTTTGATGATCCAACTCATTATTCCATTATCATTCCTGTAGAAGTGAAGGAATAAAAATTATATAAAATAATTTATTTCAATACGATAGATTTTATCGTATTTTTTAATGTAGCAAGAATGGTTTAACTCTTCTTAAAAAAAAATGCTAAAATTTAACAGATTAATTATTTCAACCTTTAGGTTTATTTAATTTTTAAAAATTTTGTGTATGTGTATAAACGCATAGACACTTAAAAATAGGAGGATATAGATGAAGGCAAAAAAAATAATATTAATTTCATGGCTACTCCTAATAACGGGATGTTCTAGCTATGTTCCTAAGACACATGAAGATCTTATGCGAACAAAAAACGATATTAAGTTAGAAGATAATTTTACTCGAGATAAACAAAATAATTTTCAAAGTGAAAAATGGTGGTTAAACTATAACGATTCAAATTTAAATGAATTAGTAAAGATCATTCTCAAATCAAATACCGATTTGAAGATCGCCAAATTAAATATCAAAGCCGCCACTGCAACTATAGATGCAGCCAGTCATAGTGCTCTTAAAATTGGAATTTATGGAGGGGGAGAAATCTTAGGAACTAGTGAAACATATACAGAATCAGGTATCTTATCTGATCTACTCCAAGAAGACAAAAACACTTATACTGCCTCTGGAGGAATTCGTGGAAACTATAACTTTGATTTTTATGATAAATATGAAAATTTAACAAAACAACAAAGTTATCTAGCCAAGAGTAGTAAATTTTATTCGAAATTAACTGAGTTAAATATCTCTGCAAATGTTGCAAAACTTTATGGTTACTATATCTATCTACAAGAGGAAAAAATAAACCTAGATGAAAAATTGTCTGTGTTAGTATCTATTGAAGATAAAATTAGATCAAATATTGAGATTGGAGGGGGAACAAAAGATGATTTGCTAATCATTCAAAATAAGATCCTTAATTTAAAAAGATATATAAATCTAAATGAATTTGAAAAAGTATCTACTTCAGAAACAATCTATTCACTGGCCTCTTATAAAAACAAGAGTAAGATTGAAAAGATTTTAAAAAACGCTAAATACTCCGATCTTATGAATCAAGAATTTTTAATCCCTGGAAAAATTTCTTCTGACGTTATTATTAATCGTCCTGATGTACAGTATTATCTAATGATTATAAACTCTCAAAAAGCTAAGTTGAAATCATTGAAAGCAGATTTTTATCCCCAAGTATCAATTGCTGGAGACATTGGATATAGAGGAATAGGAATAGATAATAGTTTTAGAGATTTCTCATCTTTAGTATGGTCTTTTGGACCTAAAGTTTATCTTCCAATCTTTAATTTATCAGGTATTAAAGCCAATTATAAAATTGCAGATATAAAAGTAAATAAATTTATTGCTAATTATAATAAAACCATAAATGATTCTATCCAAGATATTAATACAAAATTGAGCGGTGCTAAAATATCAAAGATTAATTTTATGAATTTAGACACTATTGAAAAAAATGAAGAACAAATTTATAAAAATTCAAATTTAAAATTTGAAAATGGTTTTATTTCTGAGTATCAAAATTTAAAAGATCACTATATCTATTTAAATTCTTCTTTGAATAAAACTCAACAATCTTACAAACTTTATTCAGATCAAATTGATCTAATAAATAGTTTAGGTGGAGTATATAAAAATGAGAAGCAAATAATCAAAGAAAAAATCTAGATTTTAATCTACTAAAAAAATTAAAGGAGTTATATATATTATGTCAGAAATCATAAACACAAATAAAAGTTTAGAAGAAAATAAGGGAAAAGCTAAAAAGAAAATTGGAATATTTATCAGTGGAATGATAATTCTTGGAGTCCTTTATGCTCTCTATTTTTTCCTTTATAGTCGTAACTATGAATCTACTGAAAATGCCTATGTTACAGGCAATCAAACTGCTGTAACTGCTCAAATATCAGGGAGTGTCACTAAGATAAACTTTGTAAATACTACAAAAGTAAAAAAGGGTGACTTATTAGTAGAATTTGAAAATACAGATTATCAATTAGCTTTAGAAGGAGCAGAAATAGCTCTAGCTCAAGCAGTCAGAGATTATTCTTCCCTTGAAACTAATGTTTCTCAATATCAATATTCCCTTGGGGAAAGTTTAAATAATTTAACAAATGTAAAACAAAATTATGAAAGAAATTTTAAATTATTCAACAGTGGTTTAATTAGTCGTCAACAGATGGATGCAAGCACTACACAATTAAAAAATGCAAAATTAGCAGTCTCTCAAAAAAAAGAAGCTCTTGCTAATGCAAAATTACAAGCTAACTCAAAAGATTCTTATAGCCATCCTGCTATTCAAAATGCTATTTTAAAATATAAGCAAGCATATCTTAACCTTGCTAGAACAAAAGTTTATGCACCTACAGATGGAATTATAGCTAAAAAATCTATATCTTTAGGACAAAAAGTTGGAATTGGAAATCCTTTATTTTCAGTAATAGATCTAAATAATGAATGGGTTGAAGTAAATTTAAAAGAAAACCAAATGAAAAATATTAAAATTGGAAATACAGTTGAACTAACAAGTAGTTTAAATAAAAAAACATATGAAGGTTATATCGTAGGTCTTTCTGCTGGTACTGGAAATGCATTTTCTCTTTTACCCCCCCAAAATGCAAGTGGTAACTGGATTAAGATCACTCAAAGAGTTCCTGTAAGAGTAGCCTTTGATAAAGAATCTTTAAAAAATAGTGGCACTCTACCTTTAGGAACAACTATGGAAGCCAAAATTAATACGAGTATTTTAAAAGATAAAGTTTCTGATATTGAGATTAGTTCTTCTAATCCATATATTTTAGATACAAAAAAAATTCAAAAAACTATAGATCATATAGTTAAGGCGAATTTATATTAACTATACTAGGAGGGTTGTATGTCGAACACAAATGATAAGATCACAGGAAAAATAATTTTTATAACTATAGCCCTTGCTATGGGATCATTTTTAAATATGTTAAACGCTAGTATAGTTAATGTATCTCTTACACATATTGCTGGAAATTTTGGAATCGCTACCAGTAAAAGTACATGGATAATCACATCTTATTCTGTTGCAGAAGCAATTGTATTACCTCTTATTGGGTGGCTCACTTTACAGTTTGGAACTGTAAAACAATATATTTGGTCTACAATATTATTTGCCATGGCAAGTTTACTTTGTGGGATGAGTTTTTCTCTTTCCTCCTTGATTGCTGCTAGATTATTACAAGGAGTTGTCGGTGCTAGTATGATTCCTCTTTCTCAAACTTTAATTATGAGAATCTTTCCAAAGAAAAAAAGAGGAATAGGTATGGCTATCTGGACGATGACTCTTATCCTTGGTCCTATCCTTGGTCCAGTTATTGGAGGTACTATTACTGATGTAGCCTCTTGGAGATGGTGTTTTTATTTTAGTATTCCACTATGTTTTTTATCTAGTGGTGTAATCTATTATGTATTCAAAAAAGAATATGCCAATGAAAAATTTACAAAAATAAAAGGTGACATTGTTGGTATTTTTTTACTTATAAGTGGTATTGGATCTCTACAAGTTTTTTTAGAACAAGGTACAGATCTAGATTGGTTTGCTAGTCCATTTATTATTATACTAGCTATTACTTCATTTATGTCTCTATCTATCTTAGGTATTTGGGAATGGCACCACGAGAGTCCAGTTATAAATGTAAGATTATTTTTAAATAAAAATTTTACTATAGGAGTATTTTCACTTCTAATTGCATCTGCAGCATTTTATATGACTGCTGTCATCTTACCTTTTTGGCTACAAAATGTTATGGGCTATACTTCATTTATAAGTGGGAAAACTACAGCTACCTTAGGTTTACCAATATTATTTTTATCTCCTTTCATCGGTAAATATACCGACAAAATTGATAATAGATATATAACTATTACAGGATTTATTATTTTTGCTTTAGTTTCATTTTCTACTGCTAATTATAGTCTAAATGTTACATCTAGCTATGTTTCATATACCAGAGCTCTAAGTGGTATTGGACTTGCCTTTTTCTTTGTGGCTTTAAATAATGTTTCTCTTGGAAGTATTAAACCCACTGAAATTGTAGCTGCTGCTGGAATTTTTAATTTTATGAGAAATTTAGGAAATAGTATTGGAGGCAGTTTATTTATACCTCTATGGAATCACTCACGAGCTTATCATCATGAAGTGTTAGCCAGTCATATCCATTCAGGTAATCCAAATTTCTTACCGATAATTAATTCTATTCCAGGTTCTTTACAAGCTAAATTAGTTGTTATAAACGGTTTGATTACTAAAGAAGCCGCTACTATGGGGGTCAACGATGTTCTCTTAATTTCTGGTTTTATTATTTTGTCTCTAGTTCCATTTGTACTCTTAGCAAACAAAACAACTGCTACTGTTCAAGATGGTCATTAAAATATTCTTTCTAATTTGCTTTCTAAGGTCCTTACAAAAAGTGTCCCTTGTATTTATATCTCTATAATCGAAATATAGCAAACTATAAGGTCTTTAAACCTTTAGTACTATTGGTGTTGAGAGGCGTAAAAACAAAAAGGCTCGCTACGAGCCATAAATATAGCGTAATGAGTTCTAAAAGTAGTGTAACAAGCCTTTTTTTACTCTAAAATTACAGTAATTTAGATTCTTAAAAAAAAAGAAAGAAATTAAGAAAAAATATTTAGTTGTAGTTTTTTTAGATCTAATAAGCTATATATCGACAAAATTAATTTTAGTAAATAATATTAAAATAATAAAAATATAATTTTTTATTTAAAAAGAGGTGATTTCTAAATTATATAGAAATCACCTCTTCATTTATTTTTTTTTAGTATATATCGTTTCTTATTAGATCCTCATATGATTCTCTTCTAACCATAAGAACTGTTTTTCCATCCTCTACCATAACTACAGCAGGTCTAGGAATTTTATTATAATTACTTGCCATAGAATAATTATATGCTCCTGTACCAAACACACATAAAATATCTCCTAATTCGGCCTTCTGTAATTTAGTATCTTTCAAAATTAAATCTCCAGATTCACAACATTTTCCTGCTACTGTTACCATATTTTCTTTTTTTTCTAAACATCTATTTCCAATTATTCCATTATAGACAGCTTGATATAGGGCAGGTCTTATATTATCTGTCATTCCTCCGTCAATAAAATAATAATTTTTTCCTGAATATGTAGTTTTTAATCCTTGAACAGTGTAAAGGGTCGTTCCTGCATTAGCTACTAAAGATCTTCCTGGTTCAATCTGAAGTTTTTTTATTCCTAAATTATGTTCTTCATTTATTTCCTCTATAATTCTTACTTGTTCTTTTAGGCATTGTTCTAAATCAATAGGCTTATCTCCTTCTGAATAATAAATTCCATATCCGCCTCCTAAATTTAAAGTTTCCACCTCTATTCCTTCTTCTACAAGTTCTTTAATATAATTAGTCATAACTTGAGCTTCCTTTAAAAAAGAAGTTACATCAAATATTTGAGAACCTATATGAGCATGTATTCCCTCAAATTTAACCCATTTACTTTTATTTATCTTTCTAATTAATTCCTTTGTTTCTTTCATAAATATAGATTCTCCAAACTTTGAATCAAATTTTGAAGTTTGAATATATTCATGAGTATGTGCATCTATTCCTGGATTTATACGTAGTATTGCATCTATTTTTTTTTGTTTTTTTTCACAGATATCATGTAACATTTCAAATTCCAAATGATTATCTACTATTATTGTACCTACATTATATTTAACAGCCATCTCTAATTCTTCTATAGATTTACTATTCCCGTGAAAATGAGCTTTTTCCATTGGAAAATTTGCCTTTAAAGCAGTATATATTTCTCCTCCAGAAACGACATCTAAACAAAGGTCTAATTTTTCTACTATCTTACACATTCCAACAGTTAAAAATGCTTTAGAAGCATACGCTACATCTGTTTTAAAAATTTTAGATTTAAAATTCTTTTTTATTAATTCTGCTTTTTCAACTATATAGTTTTTATCCATAACATAAAGGGGTGTTCCATATTCTTCTTTTAATTTCTTTACAGATACGCCTCCAATTTCTAAGATTCCATCTCTATCAACTTTTTGAGTTCCAAACATATACATCCCCACCTTTCTTTTATTTTTATACAAATATACTACCTTTTTTACTGTTATTCTGTAAAATATAGATATTATATTTTATAAATAACTATTATTGATTTTAACTCAATATAGTGTATAATATATATTATTAGTATATATTATATATA
>DDQV01000157.1 GCA_002342785.1 Fusobacteriaceae bacterium UBA2433
TTGTTAGGACTTAAAGAAACTTTTTTAAAATTGTCTGATTTAAAAACCGCATAATTTTTCATGGGATAAGTCCGTCTAAAATTAAATGGTTACCGCGAAACATCAGTTAATAATTCTTAGTCTATATATTTTTAAAACACTAATTTTTAAAATATTATTATCCAACAAGATATATATAATGTATAATTTAATAAACAAATCTAATATGGAGGTATCTATGAAAAAATTAATACTTTTATTTATAATCCTATTAAGTATTTCTTCTTATTCTATTACAATAAAAATAATAGGTGAAGATAAAAAACCTTTAAAAGAGGTAATTATAAATATCAATAACCAAGTCAAAATAACCGATATCAAAGGTTACGTTACTTTTGATACCTTAGATGAAATCCTAAAAATTTCAATTTCTAAAGAAGGTTATAAAGAAAAAGTTTTAACTTTAAAAAATTCTATGGATAACTTATTAAACTTTACCCTTTTAATGAAACGATTAAACACATCTTATGTTACATTTGAATTTTCTGCAAGTGAAGGATTAATTGAATATCGTGAAATCGGTACAAGTAAATATACCAAAGTACCATTTCTAAGCAATTTAAAATCTTTAGAATTTAATTCAGGAACTTATGAATTTATTTTTTCTACAAAAAATTCTCTGAAAAATAAACAAATATTTAATTTTACCGATAAATTTAAACATATTTTTATCGATCTTAAAATTCCTAAAAATAAATTTTTTATTATAGGAAATATCTCTAAAAACAAAGAGATTAAATTTTACAAAAATAATATTAATAAAATAACTCCATTTAAAAATATAACTCTTGTAATTTTTCAAAATGGTAAAATAATAAAAAAAATAATATTAAAAAATACTTTTGTTCCTATTGAATTAGAGGATGGAAATTATGATTTTATGATTGAAGACAACTCTTATTCCAATATTTATTTTAGAGGTCTTAAACTCAATTCTACCGTCAATAAAAATATAGTTATATCAATACCTTCCATTGAAGCTAACATTCATGGATTTATAAAAAATAAAAATCAATTTATCGGAGGTGCAAAAATTTCTCTTGTAGATGTAAATAATAATTCCTATGAAACTTTAAGTACTTTTACAGGAGAATTTTTTTTAAATGTACCTCCTCAAAAATATAAAATATTTCTTAATAAACCTGGATTTTTTTTAAAAAATAACCAAAATTTAATCTATGATTTTTCTACACCAAAAGAAGTTTATAATCTAACTCTTGATACTGAAGAAGTTCTTAGTAATATTGAAGGTCTTGTCACAGATAATAAGGGTGTTCCAATTTCAAATGTTAACATTATTATAAATAATAACAAAAAAACAATTGATTTAAAAAGTGATAATTTTGGTAATTTTTCTACATCTACTCTTCCAGGATTATTATTTATAAAAGCAGAAAAAGATGGATATAAAGCATTTGGTCTTGTTACAAAATTAGAGCGCTTTTCTAATCTTTCTGGATTAAAAATTGCTCTGACACCTTATCTTTCTAATATTTCTGGAATAATAGGAGATAATTTTAAACCCATAAGTAATATTCCCTTAACTCTTAGAAATTATAAAGGGGAAAAAATTGCAAATACTATTTCTAATCAAAATGGGTATTATGAATTTTCTGATATTAAAATAAATCATAAATACTTTATTAGCGTTGGTGTTCAGCCTTATAAATATTATTATTCAGATGTTTTTAGTTTAACTAAAGAAGATATAATAAATAAAAATATTATTTTACAAAACCGACATAAAAGAATACACTTAGAATTTTTAAATTCCTCTAAAGCTCCTTTAATAAATAAAAATATTATTATAGATGATATAACTTATAAAACCGATACCAATGGATTTTTATTATTAGAATTAGCTGAAAATATAAAAAATATAAATATTAAAATAAAATCATATAGTTATCAAAAACAAATTGATCTAACTTCTATATCTACAAATCCAAATCAATTAACTATAATAATAAAAAAATAACTAAAGAGGTGATCAAATAGATCACCTCTCCTTTTTTAATTTTAATCTTCTTCTATTCCCATACTTGCTATTCCATTTAATTTTAAATCAGCAAACATTTTGTCTGGAGTTTCATGCATTAATTTATTATATCCTGCTATTGCAATCATGGCAGCGTTATCAGTACATAATTTCATAGATGGATAAAAAACTTCCATCCCTTCTATTTTTGATCTTTCTAATAATTCCTTTCTTAATAATGAATTAGCTGCTACTCCTCCAGCAATAAGTATATTCTTTACCCTTTTTTCCATAGCGATTTTAATAGTTTTTTTACATAATATGTCTACTACTCTATTTTGAAAACTAGCCGCTACATCAGCAGGATTATACTCTTCATTTTTCATATTCATTTTATTAACATAATTTATCACAGAAGTTTTTATACCTGAAAAACTAAACTCACAACCTTCAACTTTAGGTTCTGGCATAGGAATTTTATCTTTATTTCCTTCATACGATAACTTATCTATTACCGGTCCACCAGGATATCCCAACCCCATTACTCTAGAAACTTTATCATAAGTTTCTCCTACTGCATCGTCTAATGTTCCACCTAAATCAAAAAATTTATAATTTTCATTGATATAAATTATATTTGTATGTCCACCAGATACCACTAGTGCAATTGCAGGTAGTTCTACTTTATGCTCCAAAAAATTAGCATAAATATGACCTTTTATATGATGTACTGGTATTATTGGTATATCTCTACCGTAAGAGATCCCTTTAGCAAACGAAATTCCTACTAAAAGTGCTCCTATAAGACCAGGTGCGTAAGTTACAGCTATATAATCCACATCATCTAAAGTTATCCCTGCTTCTTTTAAACTAACTTCCATTATAGTTGCTATATTTTTTATATGATGTCTCGAAGCAATTTCAGGTACAACTCCTCCATATTCTTTATGTATATCTATTTGTGATGAAATATGATTTGATAATATATCTTTTCCATCTTTCAAAACTGATATTGAAGTTTCATCACATGATGTTTCTATTCCTAATATAATCATCTTTACTCCTCTGTATTATCTTTATATTAAAACTAAACCTATTTTTTTCATTAATTCTTTTATTTGAATCTCATTTAATTTTTTAGTTGTTATTTTTTCCATTTTTTTTTGGAACAAAATATTTTTATGACTTTCTTTATCGTCATACATAAATTGAATATTTTCTATTCTTATCTTAAGATTTTCTGTTTCTTCTGCATATATATAAGTATCTTGATGTCTATTAAAATCACATCCTGCATAGAGAGTCCCACATGCTTTACCATAAACAAAAATATTTTTTTCACTTTTTACATACGATCCTGGATTTAAATTTCCTAATATTATTACATTACTTTCTGAATTAATTTTTTCTCCAGATTTCAGATTTCCATAATGAAACTTATAATCAGAATTTTTTTTTAATCTTTCATTCGATTTATCTATTTTTTTCAAAGGCTTTAAATTAATTATGGATTCTATAATTTTTTCTAATTGTAAAATTTGACTTCCATTACCATTTAAGATTATTATTTTATAAAATTTTAATATTCTTAATAATTTATAATTTTTTCTAACTATATCTTTTAACTGTTTTTCTATTATTTCAATATTTGTAGTTGAAGGTATTCTTATTTCAACTAAATCTCCTAATATATTTAGTTTTATTTTTTCCATACCTCCCCCTTTTATACTTTCAAATAAATATTTTCACCTTATATTTTATAACTCCATCTAACCCTTTGTCAACATAATTTTTACTACTCTTTTGAGTAAAAAATTTTATACTGTTATAATAACTACAGATATAAAAGTATTTAAAAAATGATTCCTGTAAAATACAGAAATCATCTTTAAATTTATCCAATTTTTTTACTATCTTTATAAGACTTATAAATTTTTTGAACTTAAATTTTTTATTTTATATAAACCCTTTATATTCTTTCATTACTAAATGAGCATTAATTTGTTGTATAGTATCTAATGCAACTCCCACAACGATAATTATACCAGTTCCCCCAAAAAATACCGGTAATCCTGCAGCTGTAAATATAAAAGCTGGTAATACTGCTATTGCAGCCAAAAATACTGCTCCACCCCATGTTATTCTTGTTATGACTTTTTCTAAATATTCTACAGTCTCATTACCAGGTCTAATTCCAGGTATTGTTCCACCACCTTGCTTTAGATTATCAGCAATCTTTTCTGGATCAAACATCATAGCTGTATAAAAAAATGAAAAAAACATTACCAATACTGCATATAAAATTAAATATACAGGATGATTTCTTCCTAACATCCTATTTAATAAAGCATAGTATGGAATAGTTGATGGCAACGAATTAACTAATAAAGATGGTATCATCATTATTACAGATGCAAAAATTACTGGCATTACTCCTGCTGAATTTAATTTTACAGGTAAAAAACTACTACTTGCAGCATTTCCTTTTCCTTGAAATCCTCTTCCTACATAATGAATAGGAATTCTTCTCTGTGCTAATTGAAATATTACTATTCCTCCAACAGTTACTAAAGCTGATATTCCTACAACAATTAAAACTGGTATTAAAAATTTATTCCCTTGCATTGTTTGTATTGTTTGTATCACTCCTGAAGGCATTCTAGCAATTACATTCAAAAATATAATAAGTGAAATACCATTACCTATTCCTTTAATTGAAATCTGTTCTCCTACCCACATAAGAAATACAGTACCAGCAGTTACAGTAATTACAGTTGTCATTACAAACATAAATCCAGGTGTAATAACAAGTCCCATCGATTGTAACCACATAGTCACACCAAAAGCTTGTATAAAACCAATTACTATAGTTAAATATCTAGTCCATTGAGTCATCTTACTTCTTCCAGATTCTCCTTCTTTTTGAATTTCATCTAATTTTGGTATAATAACTGCTAATAAACTTATCACAATTGAAGCATTAATATATGGCATAACCCCTAGTGCAAAAATAGACACTCTTTGAAAAGCTCCTCCTGAAAACATATTTATAAATCCCAAAACACTGTTATTATTTACCATAGAAGCTAATCTATCTAAATCTACTCCTGGAACTGGAATTAGCGTTCCTATCCTAGCTACTAAAAACATTAATAATGTATAAATTATTCTTTTTTTAAGTTCAGGCGTATTCATTACAGCCTCGACTTTGGCATTAAATTGATCATATAACGACATTTATCCACCCCTTGTTGCACAACATGATTGTGTTTAATATGTATATATTTACCTTAAATATATATGATATAATTATAGCATATTTTTTTTCTTTTTAATATATTCAAAATCATCTAATTATTATTATATTACAAAAGGTCTGCAATTTTGCAGACCTTTTGGTTAAGTAAATAAAAATTATGCAGTTTTATTTGCTGTTTTATTAGTATGCTTTTCAGTATTTCCAGCATTTTCCTTAAAAGTTTTAACAGTATGAACTACAACAGTTCCACCATTAGCTTCTACAGCTGCTTGCGCTGATGCAGATACTTTATTAACAATTACTGTTACACTTTTATCTAAAGTCCCATTACCTAATAGTTTAATTCCAGATTTAACATTTTTGATTATTCCAGCTTCAACTAACATTATAGGAGAAATTTCAGTTCCTGCCTCAAATAAATTTAAAACATTTAAATCAATTATTGCAAAATCTTTCTTAAATCTAAAGTTAGAGAAACCTCTCTTAGGAACTCTTCTTATTAAAGGCATTTGTCCACCTTCAAATCCTGCTCTTAAACTTGAACCAGAACCAGATCTTGATTTTTGTCCATTATGTCCTTTTCCAGATGTTTTACCAGTACCAGAAGACATTCCTCTTCCGACTCTTTTTCTATCTTTTCTAGGAACCGAAGGCTGTAATTCATTTAATTTCATTATTTTACCTCCTCAACGTTAAGCATATATCCAATTTGGTGTAATTTTCCTTTGATATCTGCTGTATCGTTGTGTTCTGCTACATCATCTATTTTTTTTAAACCTAAAGATTGTAATGTAGCAATATGTCTTGGTTTTCTTCCAATTGGACTCTTAACAAGTCTAACTAATAATTTTGCCATGTCTTTGCTACCTCCTTAGTTTAATATTTCTTTAACTTCTTTACCTCTTAATTTTGCAACTGATTCAGCTGATCTAAGAGTTTTTAATCCTTCAATAGTAGCTCTTGCAACATTTATCTTATTTTTAGATCCTCTGATCTTTGTTAAGATATCAGTTATTCCTACTAATTCTAAGATTTCTCTTGCTGATGATCCAGCAATTACTCCAGTACCTTCAGATGCAGGCTTCATCCACACCTTAGTACTTAAGAATACACCATCTTGTTGGTGAGGAATAGTAGTACCTCTTAAAGAGATAGTTACCATATTCTTTTTAGCAGTAGCTATAGCTTTTTTAATAGCATCAGGAACACCATTAGCTTTTCCTAATCCTAAACCTACTCTACCTTTTTCATCACCTATTGCTGCTAAAACTGAGAAAGATATTGATCTTCCACCTTTTGTAGTTTTAGAAACTCTAGAGATTTTTAATATTTTTTCTTTAAATTCTTTTTCTTCTCTTTTAAACTTAGACAAAATATATCCTCCTCTCTACTAGAATTTTAATCCAGCTTCTCTAGCAGCATCTGCTAATGCAGCAACTCTACCAGTGTATACATAACCACTTCTATCGAATACTACAGTTTCTAATCCTTTTGCTACAGCTAGTTCAGCAATTTTTTTACCTACTAACTTTGCTGCCTCTATGTTTCCACCATGCTTAACTTCAGCTTTTACATCATTAGATATAGTTGAAGTTGCAACTAATGTTACTCCATTTACATCGTCAATTAATTGAGCGAATATGTTATTGTTTGATCTAAAAACATTTAATCTTGGTCTTTCTACAGTCCCAGAGATTTTGTTTCTAATAGACAATTGTTTTCTTCTTCTTAAAGCTTTTCTATTAACTTTTTTAAACAACTGCTTACCTCCTTATTAGTTAAGGTAAATTATGCTTTTTTACCTTCTTTTCTTCTTACAACTTCATCTGAGTACTTAACTCCTTTTCCTTTATAAGGTTCAGGTTTTCTGTTTGCTCTAATTTCAGCTGCTACTTGTCCAACTACTTCCTTTGATATTCCATCAATATGGATGGTAGTATTACCTTTTTCAACTGTAAATTCAATACCTTCAACTTCAGAAATTAATACTGGATGAGAAAATCCTAATGCGATTTCTAATCCCTTCCCAGCAGCTTTGGCTCTATATCCAACACCTACTAAGTTTAATGTCTTTCTAAATCCTTCAGTTACACCAACAAGCATGTTGTTGATATTAGCTGCTGCAGTTCCATGCATAGCTCTTTCTGTAGGAGTATCTCCAGCTCTTTTTACAGTTAATTCATTATTTTCAATTTCAACAGTTAAACCATTAAAAATCTCTCTAGTTAAAGTTCCTTTAGGTCCTTTTACAGTTACTACATTTTCATTAATAGCAACTTCTACACCGGTAGGGATAACTAGGGCTTTATTTCCAATTCTTGACATTTAAAATCTACCTCCTAGTTATTTCTTACCAAACATAACAAAGTACTTCGCCACCAACATTAGTCTTTCTAGCAATTCTATCAGTTACAAGTCCATTAGACGTTGAAACTATAGCAATTCCTAATCCAGATAATACTCTTGGCATATCGTCAGCAGAAGAATAAACTCTTCTTCCTGGTTTAGATATTCTTTTGATTCCTTTAATTACTTTTTCTTTTCCTACATATTTCAAATATACTCTAATATTTTTCTTATTTCCATCAGTAATTACTTTATAATTAGATACATACCCTTCTTCTTTTAATACCGCAGCTAAAGCTACCTTCATTTTTGAATGTGGGATATCTACTTTATCGTGCATTACTGAATTAGCATTTCTAACTCTTGTTAACATATCTGCAATTGGATCAGTTAAAAACATATCTACAAATCCTCCTTCCTAGTTTCTTATATGATGTTACGATTGAATTAATATTACCAAGATGATTTAGTTACACCTGGTATTAATCCTGCTCCAGCTAATTGTCTAAACTTAATTCTAGAGATTCCAAATTCTCTCATATATCCTCTAGGTCTTCCGTCTATTTGACATCTATTTCTTTTTCTTACTGGAGAGGCATTCTTAGGAAGCTTGTTTAATTCTGCAACAGCTTCTACGTCTCCAGCTTGTATTCTAGCTTTTAAATCTGCTCTTTTTACAGCAAATTTATCTACTAGTTTAGCTCTTTTAACGTCTCTTGCGATCATTGACTTTTTAGCCATGTGCTAGTCCTCCTCCTACTACTTTTTAAAAGGCATACCAAATGCTTTTAGTAATGCTCTTCCTTGCTCATCAGTTTGTGCTGATGAAACTATTGATATTGACATTCCGAATAATTTATCTACTTTATCGAATTCGATTTCAGGAAATACTAATTGATCTCTCATTCCAAGAGAATAGTTACCTCTACCATCAAATGCTTTTGCAGAAACTCCATCAAAGTCTCTTACTCTTGGTAAGATTACAGTTACTAATCTATCCATAAAATCGTACATAGCTTCTCCTCTAAGAGTTACTTTTGTTCCGATTGCTTGACCTTCTCTTAATTTAAATCCAGCTTCAGACATTTTAGCAGTAATTACAACTGGTTTTTGACCAGAAATAATTGCTAAGTCTGCTGCTGCAGCATCCATTAATTTAGAGTTTTGAGTTGCTTCTCCTACACCCATATTTAAAACAATTTTGTTTAGTTTTGGACATTCCATTATATTTGTTAATCCTAACTCTTTCATAAGAGCAGGAGTCATTTCATTTGTATATCTTGTATGACATCTAGAAACATATTTAGCCACTAGTTACCCTCCTTTACTTATAAAGTTTCTCCTGAAACTTTAGAGTATCTTACTTTTTTACCATCTACTACCTTAGATCCAATTCTAGTTGGCTTTCCAGTTTTTGCATCAAAGATCATTACCTTTGAAGAAAAAATTGGTGCTTCCATAGTTACAACTCCACCTTGTGGGTTTGTTTGGCTAGGTTTTAAATGCTTAGTAACAACATTGATTCCTTCAACTAAAACTTTACCTTTTTTAGTAAATACTTTAGTGATTTTTCCAGTTTTACCTTTATCTGACCCAGAGATTACCATTACTGTATCTCCAGTTCTAACGTGCATTTTTGTAGGCACGAATTTGATTTTAGGTTTAGCCATGATTTAAGCCTCCTTCCTTATAATACTTCAGGAGCTAAAGAAACTATTCTCATAAAGTCTTTTGCTCTTAATTCTCTAGCAACAGGTCCAAATATTCTTGTTCCCCTTGGCTCTTTTTTGTCATTGATTACAACAGCTGCGTTGTCATCAAATTTAATATATGATCCATCTTGTCTTCTTATTTCCTTTTTAGTTCTAACTACTACAGCTTTGATTACGTCTCCTTTTTTAACGTTTCCGCCAGGATTCGCTTCTTTAACTGAAGCTACAACTATGTCACCGATAGTTCCGAATTTTCTTACAGATCCACCTAAAACTCTGATTACCATTATTTTTTTAGCACCTGAGTTATCAGCAACATTAAGGACAGTTTGTTGTTGTACCATGTTGTACCCTCCTCTCAACCTCTAACTAATTAAGATTACTTAGCTTTTACTATTACTTCTACTAATCTCCATCTCTTATCTTTAGATAATGGCTTAGTTTCCATGATTCTTACTCTATCGCCAGTTTTAGCAATATTATTTTCATCATGAGCCTTAAATTTATTAGTTCTTTTCATTCTTTTTTTATATAAAGAGTGTAATTTCGTAGTTTCTTCCATAACAACGATAGTTTTATCCATCTTGTCCGAAACAACGATTCCTTCTCTAACTTTTCTTTCGTTTCTCAAGAACCCTACCTCCTCGTTGTACAATGAGTTATTTAACTTTATTAAGCTATTCTCTCATTTAAAATAGTTTTGATTCTAGCGATGTTTCTTCTAACTTCTCTTATCTTAGCAGTGTTCGCTAATTGACCTAATGAAAGTTGAAACTTTAAGTTAAATAATTCTTCTTTTAATTCTTTTGCTTTTACTACTAATTCTTCAGTAGCAATTCCTCTAATTTCTTTAGCTTCCATTATTTCTCACCACCATCTTTTTTTACAATTTTACAAGCGATTGGTAATTTCATTGTAGCTTTTCTTAAAGCTGCTAACGCAAGCTCTTCAGTTACTCCAGAAACTTCAAACATAATTCTTCCTGGTTTTACTACTGCAACATAACCTTCTACGTTACCTTTACCTTTACCCATTCTAACTCCAGCAGGTCTTGCTGTAATAGGCTTGTCAGGGAATATTCTTATAAATACAGTTCCTTCTCTTTTGAAAGTTCTGTTTATAGCTACTCTACAAGATTCAATTTGTCTATTCGTAATCCATTTAGGCTCAAGGGCTTGTAATCCCCAATCTCCGAATGCTACAGTATTTCCTCTTTGAGCACTACCTTTCATTCTTCCTCTAAAACTTTTTCTATGTTTTGTTCTTTTAGGCATTAACATAATTACTTAACCCCTCCTTCCTTTGTAGTTGGAAGCACTTCACCATTAAAAATCCATACTTTGATTCCTAAAGCTCCATATGTAGTTCTAGCAGTTGCTGTTGCGTAATCAATGTCAGCTCTTAAAGTATGTAAAGGTACTTTACCAGCTACATTCCATTCAGCTCTAGCAATTTCTGCTCCATTAAGTCTTCCTGAAATCATTACTTTGATTCCTTTTGCTCCAGCTTTTTCAGCTCTCATTATAGCTTGGTTCATTGCTCTTTTATAAGCAACCCTCTTCTCAATTGAAGTTGCGATTCCCTCTGCTACTAAAGTTGCATCTTTATTAAAGTTTCTAACTTCTTGCACTTTAATGATAACTTTTTTACCGGTCATCTTAACTAATTTTGTTTTTAATGATTCAATTTCAGAACCTTTTCTTCCAATTACAATTCCAGCTTTAGCTGTGAATATTAAAACTACAACCTGTGAAGGTGAAGTCCTTTCTATTTTAACTTTAGAAATTCCTGCATGGTAGTAAGCTTTCTTTACGAAAGATCTGATTTCCATATCTTCGTGTAAGTAATTTGCGTACTCTTTTTTTCCAGCATACCAAGCTGATTCCCAAGTTCTTGTAATTCCAAGTCTTAGTCCTCTAGGATCTACTTTTTGTCCCACAGTCTTACCTCCCTGATTTACTTCTCTGATACTGCTACAACAATGTGTGCTGTAGGTTTTCTGATTATGTCTGCTTTACCCATCGCTCTTGGCTTAATTCTCTTCAATACTGGTCCTTCGTTGATCATTATTGTAGAAACAACTAATTTTTCTTCATCCATTTCATGGTTGTTAGTTGCGTTAGCGATAGCTGATGATAAAGTTTTCTTTATTATTACTGCTGATTTTTTATTTGCAAACTCAAGAACATCTAATGCTTCTAAAGCTGATTTTCCTCTTATTAAGTCCGCTACTAATCTTGCTTTTCTTGGAGATAATCTCACATATCTAGTTATTGCTCTAGCTTCCACTAGTATAACCTCCCTTATCATATCCTAATTGATACATTATTATTTCTTTTTCTTTTTATCTACACCATGACCGTAATAAGTTCTAGTTGGTGAAAATTCTCCTAACTTATGTCCAACCATATACTCAGTTACGTGAACAGGTACATGCTTTTTACCGTTATAAACTCCAAATGTTAATCCGATAAAGTTAGGAAATATAGTTGATCTTCTTGACCATGTTTTGATTACCGCTTTCATGTTATCCGCCGCTACTGCTGCTTCAACTTTCTTCATTAAGTGATGATCACAAAAAGGTCCTTTTTTTAATGATCTTGCCATCAGTTAGTGCCTCCTCTCAAATTACTTTTTCTTCTTTCTTCTTACGATGAACTTATCAGATGCTTTCTTTCCTCTAGTTTTTTTACCTAAAGTTGGTTTACCCCAAGGAGTAACAGGAGATTTTCTACCAATAGGTGATTTACCTTCTCCTCCACCATGTGGATGATCACAAGGATTCATTGCTGATCCTCTTGTATGTGGTCTTCTTCCCATATTTCTGTTTCTACCGGCTTTACCGATTGAAACTAGCTGATGTTCAGCGTTTCCGATTTCACCAATAGTTGCCATACATTCTTTATGAATTAATCTTAATTCTCCAGAAGGTAATTCAATATGACAATAAGTTCCTTCTTTAGCAACTAATCTAGCTGACGTTCCTGCAGATCTTACTAATTGTCCACCTTTAGCAATTTGTAATTCAACGTTATGGATTTGCGTTCCTACTGGCATGTCCTTTAATTTAAGGGCATTTCCTGGCTTAATTTCTGCAGTGGCTCCTGCCATTACAACATCTCCAGCTACTAACCCTTTAGGAGCTAAGATATATCTTTTTTCTCCATCTACATAATGTAATAAAGCGATGTTTGCTGTTCTGTTTGGATCATATTGAATAGATGCTACCTTTGCAGGTATGTCTAATTTATTTCTTTTGAAATCAATTATTCTATACATTCTTTTATGACCTTTTTGAGTATTTCTACCTGTTCTATGACCATAATTATCTCTACCGTACGCTGAATTTAAAGGTACAGTCAAAGATTTTTCAGGTCTAACATTTTTATCTAATTCTTCACTAACTAGGTAAGACATGTGTCTCGTACCGTTAGTCATAGCTTTCATCTTTCTGATTGCCATTTCTATTAACCTCCATTGACCTATAAATATCTTATATTTTTAAAATTTTATTCGATTAAACTGTTTCGAAGTAAGTTATTGCATTTCCTTCAGCTAATGTTACAACAGCTTTTTTCTTCGCTTGAGTCATGTACAATTTTTGTCCATGTCTAGCTGAAACTGATTTGACGTTAGATGTAGCTACATCAATTACCTTTACTTTAAAGATAGTTTCGATAGCTTTTCTTATTTCAATTTTATTAGCCTTTTTATTTACTTCAAAAGTGAATTTATTGAATTCTCTTCTTAAAATTTCAGATTTTTCAGTGATGATAGGCTTTTTGATGATATCGTAAGCAGTCATTATCCTAGCACCTCCTCAAGTGTTGTTAAAGCATCCTTAGTAATAATTACTTGGTTTTGCTTCAATAACCAGTATACACCTAATTCATTTGGTTGTAATACAACTGCATTTTCTAGGTTTCTAGCTGATAAATATAAGTTGAAGTCTTCTTTATTTGCTAAATCATTTACTACGAATAATTGCTTATTAGTGGCTTTTAAAGCAGTTGTTAACGCTACAATTACTTTTGTTTTAGGTGCATCAAATGTTGCATCTAATACTAAGATATCCCCGTTAGCTACTTTAGCTGATAAAGCTGATCTTAAAGCTAAGCTTCTTACTTTCTTATTTACTTTTTGTTCAAATGATCTTGGTGATGGACCAAATGTAACTCCTCCACCTACCATATGAGGGGCTCTGATAGTACCTTGTCTTGCTCTACCTGTTCCTTTTTGTCTGAAAGGCTTTCTTCCTCCACCTCTCACCATTCCTCTTGTCTTAGTTGATGCAGTCCCTTGTCTTGCAGCAGCTAATTCAGCAGTTAACACTTCGTGCAAAACTGTTTTATTAGGCTCAATAGCAAATACTGTATCTTTAACTTCTACAGTACCAGTTTGAGCACCTGTAACATCATATATATTTAAAACTGACATTGTTGTCCTCCTCTCTTATTCCTTCTAAATTATTTTTTGATAGCTGGCTTAATTACTATGTATCCATTCTTTGGTCCTGGAACCGCACCTTTTACTAGTAATAAATTGTTTTCAATATCAACTTTTACTAATTCTAAGTTTTGAACAGTTACTTGTGCATTACCATATCTTCCCATCATTTTCATACCTTTGAATACTTTAGAAGGGTTTGAAGATTGACCAATTGATCCTCCAAGTCTATGATTCCTTGAAACACCATGAGTTGCTCTGTTTCCGCTAAAGTTATGTCTCTTCATTACACCAGCAGTACCTTTACCTTTCGAAGTTCCTGTGATGTCTACAAAGTTAGTACCTTCTAAAACGTCTACTTTTAACTCTTGTCCTAATTCATAACCTTCTACTGAGTCTACTTTAAGTTCTTTAACGAATCTTTGAGATTTAACTCCTGCTTTGTTAAATATCCCCATAAGTGGCTTAGTAGTGTTCTTCTCTTTCTTTTCCCCAAAACCTAATTGAATAGCTGAGTAACCTTCTTTTTCTACAGTTTTCTTTTGTAAAACATAGTTAGGGCCCGCTTCAATTACAGTTACTGGAATAGCCTTTCCATCTTCGAAAATTTGAGTCATCCCGATTTTTTTACCTAAAATTCCTGACATATTGTGTTTACCTCCATCAAATAATATATTGGTTAGCAACTTCGCCTCGTGGTTCCCACATTTTTCTTTTAAAGAAAAAACTTATTGCTGCCAACTTGTATTATTCTGTAAAGCAATCTAAAGTATTATTTTAAATTACCTAACAAAACGAAACCATTAGTAATTAAACTTGCTTGATTTCAATACCTACACCAGCTGGTAAGTTAACTGCAGTTAAAGATGAAATAGTCTTTTGAGTAGCGTCTTTAATCTCAACCATTCTTCTATGAATTCTCATTTCAAATTGTTCTCTAGAAGATTTGTTAACGTGAACTGATCTTAATACAGTGTGCTTTTTAATCTTTGTTGGTAAAGGCATTGGCCCAGCGATTTCCGCTCCAGATTTTTTAGCAACATCTGCGATTTTTGCTGCTGATTGATCTAATAATTTGTGATCATAAGCGTTTAAATAAATTCTTAACTTTGATGCCATTTGTATATTGCACCTCCCGTCTTGTAATGTTTTATAGTTTAAGGTCAACTATCTTTCACAACTCAATTATTATATCACACTTCTTTAAAAATGCAAAATATTTTTTGTGTTATAAATATCTTTTATGACTATGGGGATTACTAAAATTTTAGTGTTCCACTTCTTAAATACCTAGTAAGTTTATCAAAAAAAAATAAAAAAATACAGGACAATTGTCCTGTATTTGTTTTATTGTCCATTCTATATTTTTACTTCTCATAATGCCCTATTTGTATATATTTAATATTTAAAAATAAAAGAATTGAATTATTCCAACCCATTTAATACATCTAATATATCACATATTTTAAATCCTCTCCTAATAAAATATGCAATTTGTTTATCCTTTTCTTTATTTTTAACTTTATATAGCAAATTTAATATTATTTTTTTCTCATCTATTTCTTTTTTGCCATAAATACTATCTATAGTAGAAGAATCTATCCCTTTTAAATATAATTCATATTCTATTCTCTTTCTACCTAATTGTTTTTTTATATTTATATAGGATTCTGCATAATTATAATCATTTAAATAACCTAGTTTAGATAGTTTAAAAATTACTTTTTGTAATTGTTCTTCAACTATAGCATTTTTTTTATATTTCATCCTTAATTTTTGCAAAAGATCTTTTATTGTGTAGTCACGTCTAGATAATAAAAAATAAGACTTTGAAAGAGCTGAGTCATAAATAATATTTTTGTATTGTTCAAAGCTAATTTCACCTTCTGTTTCTATCTTATACTTAACTTTTATATCCCTGTTTATATCTATAACTTCATCACTTTGAAGATATATTTTATTCTTCTGAAATTTCAGTATTTTCATCTACTATCTTTTCCTCTATTATTGGATATAAAATTAAGTTTACTTCTTTCTCTATTTGAGCTAAAAGTTCTTTATCTTCTTCTAATCTAATTTTTACATTTTCTCTTCCTTGACCCAATCTAATATCACCATAACTAAACCATGCACCTGATTTTGCTACTATATCATTTTCAATACCTAAGTCTAATATTTCCCCAACTCTAGATATTCCTTTTCCATACATTATCTGAAAAGTTGCCTCTTTAAATGGAGGTGCTATTTTATTTTTAGTTACTTTTACTTTAGTTTCATTACCTAAGATATCATCACCTTGTTTTACTGATCCAACTCTTTTTATTTCTAATCTTATAGATGAATAAAATTTAAGGGCTCTACCTCCTGTTGTCGTTGTTTGTGGCCCAAACCCAAATCCACCTATTTTTTCTCTAATTTGATTAATAAAAATCATAGTAGTCTTTGATTTATTTAAATTAGCTGTTAATTTTCTTAAAGCTTTAGACATTAATCTAGCTTGTAAACCCATCTGTTGATCGCTCATCTCTCCATCTATTTCTACCTTAGGCACTAAAGCAGCTACCGAATCAATTACTATTATATCTACAGCTCCAGATCTTACCAGCATATCTGCAATTTCCAAGGCTTGTTCCCCATAATCTGGTTGGGAAATTAATAATTCATCCACATCCACTCCTAAAGCTTTTGCATATTTAGGATCTAATGCGTGTTCTGCATCTATAAATGCAGCTATACCACCCATTTTTTGTGCTTCTGCTATAGCATGAAGAGCGATAGTTGTTTTTCCAGAACTCTCAGCACCATAAACTTCCACAACTCTACCCCTAGGAAATCCACCCAATCCTAATGCTCTATCTAAATTTATACTTCCACTAGGCACTACCTCTACATTCATATGGACATTTTCACCCATTTTCATTATAGATCCATCCCCATATTCTTTTTTAATTTGTTTCATTGCCAATTCTAACGCTTTATTCTTATCTACTGATTCTTTTTTTTTTGCCATATTTTTTCACCTCGTTTTAAAATTTCTTTTTTCTTTAAGAATAGTTTACTATATTATTACTCTCTTTACAATCAAAGTTATATAAATAAATAAATATAACTTTAATCACTTGATACAGATAATTTAAAATCATAGAAGCTTTGTTTTCAAATAAAAACCCCATCTAAGATTAAAGTAATCTAGACGGGGTTTTATTTTTAAGTGTATTTATTTAATTCAATCTATAACTAATCTTATAATTCTTCGTTTATAAATATTAATTCTACTGGTGGTAAGTTATTTCTTCCAAAAGAATACTGAGTATCTGCAAGAGAAATCTTTTTATATTCTATTCCCTTTTTATTTACATTCGTATTCATGTCTATAATACCACTTACAAAAGCTATTCTACTTTGAGCTAACTCTTCATTTTCTTTATGTGAAGATTTTTCATTAGTATTAGCAATTATATATAATATCCCTTTTTTATAACTTAAAGTACCGACATAAGAAGTTAATGAAACAACTTCACTTAAACCAAGTTGAGCCCCTTTGAAATTTTTTAAAGTCAATTTTTCAGGTTTTCTTTCAATTGTTTTTGAAGTTTCTAAACCAAAAGAAGCTACTGATAAAACTAACATCATTATAACTAATAATCTTTTAATCATACTTAATCCCCCTAATTTTATTTTATTTTCTTTTAATAACTTTTTTTAAAAAAATAGCTCCTCCAAATACAATAATAATAACAAATATAATTTTCTTATTTTTTTTCGGAGGTGCATATTCAATAACTTCTTTTATTTTCAATTCTTCCGCTTCTTCTAACTTTTTTGATTTTTCCTCTTTCTTTATTACTTCAACTGGTTTTAATTCTTTTGATTCCTCTATTTTTTTTTTTAATGAAACTGTTTCCTCTTCTTTTAAAACTTCATTTATTTTTTTTTCTAACTTTTTTGATGTTTCCTCTTTCTTTATTGCTTCAACTGGTTTTAATTCTTTTGATTCCTCTATTTTTTTTTTCAGTAAAAATGTTTTCTCTTCTTTTAAAACTTCATTTATTTTTTTTTCTAACTTTTTTGATTTCTCCTCTTTCTTTATTACTTCAACCGGTTTTAATTCTTTTGGTTCCTCTATTTTTTTTTTCAGTAAAAATGTTTTCTCTTCTTTTAAAACTTCATTTATTTTTTTTTCTAACTTTTTTGATGTTTCCTCTTTCTTTATTGCTTCAACTGGTTTTAATTCTTTTGGTTCTTTTATAAAAGTTAGATCTTGTTGCTTTTCATCAGAAACTGAAGTTGGTAAATCTTTAAAAGAAAAATATAAATTTTCTTCCAAAGTTTGAATATTATTCTCAATATAAATAACCTCATCAGAAGTTTTAGAATAATATATTTTCTCCTTACAAAAAACAAGAGTCGTAATAATTATGAATAATAAAACTCCTATATTTTTTCTATTAATTTTTACCATAAAATAAACACCTCTTAGGAAATTTATAAAATCCTTGTAGTCTTCTTATAATTATATCACAAAACAATTAGTAAATCATAAAATTTAAAAAATAATTTTTATTTTTATTTTTGTTTTATTTTTTAATTAAAATTATATCTTTAAAATAAAAAATGTAATTCCATATAAATAAAAAAAACAGTAAAAATACTGATTTTAATTTTTATAAATTGGAGGCGACGACCAGATTCGAACTGGTGATGGAGATGTTGCAGACCTCTGCCTTACCACTTGGCGACGTCGCCATTATTTTATTTTTAATCTTATAAAATGGTGCCTTGACGCGGAATCGAACCACGGACACGAGGATTTTCAGTCCTCTGCTCTACCGACTGAGCTATTTGGGCATATATGGCGATGAGACTGGGACTCGAACCCAGACCCCTTGCGGGTTCACCGGTTTTCAAGACCGGCTCCTTAGCCAATTCGGACATCTCACCAAATATATATACTTTTTAAAATATGGTACTCCGTAGGGGAGTTGAACCCCTCCCGCTTGAGTGAAAACCAAGAATCCTAACCGATAGACGAACGGAGCATACTTTAAATTTAAATTATGGTGCCGCTTATCGGAGTCGAACCAATCACCTACTGATTACAAGTCAGTTGCTCTACCAGATGAGCTAAAGCGGCATAGTAAACTAATTTTATGGTGCGCCACACAGGGGTTGAACCTGTGACAACTCGATTAAAAGTCGAGTGCTCTACCAACTGAGCTAGTGGCGCATAATTTTAATTAATGGTGAGCCTGAAGGGATTTGAACCCCTGACCCACGCCTTAGAAGGGCGTTGCTCTATCCAACTGAGCTACAGACTCGATAAAATTTGGAGCGGGAAACCAGGTT
>DDQV01000155.1 GCA_002342785.1 Fusobacteriaceae bacterium UBA2433
AAGAAAAGCAAAATAGAGAAAGAAGACTAGGTTATGGATATTTGCCGATGATCTAGTCTTTTTTTTTAGATAATAAAATTTTAATTAAATAATGTCTTCTGCAATCTCTATGGCACTTGTTATAAATCCAGAACAAAATTTTTCTGTAAGTTTTTCCTTTTCTACAATTTTAGCTCCTTCTTCTGTAGATTTGTCGTAACCTAAAAGACCTTTACATGTACATGAGTTATTTTTTTCGATAAATTTAGTCATAAATTCTTTTATCTTTGCTTTGCTTTCTTTATTTTCAGGATTAGTAGAACCGTATTTTAGACTGATAGCCATACATGCACCACTAACAGCACCACAAACTTCTGCTTTTGTTAATCCTCCTCCAAATCCCGATGAAATTTTAAGAGCAGTCTCCATATCTAAATTTAAATCTTCTGCGAATACACTTATTGTAGCTTGACAACAATTATAATTTTTAAAATTTTCTAAAGCTTTTTCTACTTTTGTCATTTGTTTCACTCCTTTATTTTAGTTAAATATTGTAAAAATAATTTAAAATTATATCTAAAATAGAGTATTAGTTTAAGCTAGTATACAAAAAAAGATACCCTAAGCTAGTATTAAAAGTAAATAACTTTATTGAAAAATTTAGATTTTAATTAGTTAAAATTATCGTTTTATTGTGAGGTGAAAAAGTTTTCTAATCTAAATATTTTTTTCCCCATATATTTAATTCATCAAAAACCCCTTTTAAATCTTTTCCTTTTTCAGTAATAGAGTATTCTACTTTAGGTGGTATTACAGGATATATTTTTCTGATCACTATTTCTTTTTTCTCTAATGCTCTAAGCCTTTCAGTTAATGTTTTAGGACTTATTCCATTTAATAAGAATTGTAATTCTTTAAATCTTTTTTTCCCATCCATTAGATTATATAGAATTGAAAAAGTCCATTTATTTCCTAAAAAATTTAATGTTTGATCCACTTTACACGAATGTTTTTGCATAATTTCTAAAACCTCCCTTACTTTCTAAAATGAAACTAGATTACAAAATGTATATAACATTACTTAAATGTAACTACTTCACTAAAAAAATATATTATGATAAGATTATACCATAATAAATAAATCTTTTTTTTAAAATTGAAAAAGTTAATTTATTGTAAGTAAATTAGGAGGAAAGTAATGAAGATATTAGCAATAAATGGAAGTCCACATAGAGATGGAAATACAAAAATATCACTTGATATAATGAAAGATCAACTTATTAGCGCTGGAATAGAAGTAGAAGAACTTCATATAGGAAATATGATTTCTGGTTGTCTTGGATGTATGAAGTGTGTAGAGATGCAAAATGAAACTTGTATTATTAAGAATGATATTGTAAATGAAACTATTCAAAAAATAAAAGAATGCGACGGGGTAATTCTATCTTCACCAACTTACTATGCAAATATTAGCGGAATAATGAAGTCATTTTTAGATAGAGTATTCTTTGTAGCTGCTGTTAATGGGATGTTATTTAGACATAAGGTGGGAGCATCTATTTCACCAGTTAGAAGAGCTGGAGGAATCCAGACTGTAGACGCATTAGATAAATATTTTTCAAATGGTGAGATGTTTACTTCTTCATCCACATATTGGAATGCTATTTATGGAGCAGCTCCTGGAGAAGTAGTACAAGATGAAGAGGGGACTCAAACTGTTAGAGTTCTTGCTAAAAATATGGCATTTTTATTAAAATCATTGGATCTTGGTAAAAAAGCTGGTCTTGCTCCCGAACAGGAATCAAAGATCCGTACTAACTTTATTAGATAATAAATTAAAAAAAATTAACTGTAAAACTATTTATACTGGAGGTATTTTTTATGCAAAATAAATTTTTAAAAGCTATGAAGAAAAGATATGCATGTAAAGAATTTGATATTGAAAAAAAAATTAGTAAGGAAGACTTTGATTTTATATTAGAAGCAGGAAGACTCTCACCTAGTTCATTTGGATTTGAACCTTGGCAGTTTTTAGTAATAACTAATCCTGAAAAAAAATTAGAAGTAACTGAACATTCTTGGGGTGGAAGAGATAGAGCTGTTGGTGCTAGTCATTTCATGGTAGTTATAACAAGAAAAAATGATATGAAAAATGATTCTGAATATCTAAATACTTTTATGAAAGATGTTCAAAAACTTCCAGAAGAAGTTGTAGAATTAAAAACTAAACATTTTGGAGATTTTCAAAGAGAAGATTTTAAATTATTTGAAAGTGATAGAGCTCTTGCAGATTGGGCTAGTAAACAAAGTTATATAGCTCTTGGAAATATGCTTACTGCAGCAGCTTATATAGGAATTAATTCATGCCCTATAGAAGGTTTTAACAAAGAAAAAACAAATAAAGTGTTAGCTAAAAAATTTGGTGTAGATATAGAAAAGTTTGATATTGCATACATGGCAGCTTTTGGTTATGAAAAAAGACCTCAAGAGTTTCCTAAAACTAGAAGACCTATAGAGGACGTTGTCAAATACTTCTAAAAAGCCTAAATAGAAAATAAACTTTATTACAAAAAAATAGCTAAGGAATTATCCTTAGCTATTTTTATTTTGGAATTTTATATTCAATTTGCAAGATAATTAAGTTAAAAATAGAAAATTTGATGATTAAATAAAATAATTATAATTAAATATTTGTCTAACTATCAAATTATTAAATGAAAAGGTGAGTGATAAAAATGAAATATACAGGAACAATTTATAGACCTCCTATTGAAGCTAATACTTTACTACTTCAGGTTACAGTGGGTTGTGCCCATAATAAATGTAGTTATTGTACAATGTATAAAGATGTGAGATTTTCTACAAAATCTCTTGAACAAATCGAAAAAGATTTACAAGAAGCAAGTGAAGTTTATGGAGATTTGAGAAGAATATTTTTGATAAATGGAGATGCTTTTGTTTTAAGTGCTAATCGTTTGAAACCCATAGCTAAATTAATTATAAAATATTTTCCTAATATGGAAATAATTACTATGTATGCAGCAATAAGAAATATCATGGATAAAACCGATAAAGAATTAGAGGAACTCTATAATCTTAGAATAAACGATCTGTGGGTTGGACTTGAAACAGGTCATGAGGAAACTCTCAAAAATATGAATAAAGGATTTACTCTCAAGGATTCATATGAACAGTTAGAAAGATTAAATAAAGCGAAAATACGACATAATGGTATCTTGATGCTTGGTTCATCAGGGAAAGGCAAAGGAATTGAAGCAGCAATTGACACAGTAAAATTAATAAATAAAACAAAGCCTCAGCTTTTAGGAGTCACTACTCTAGGATTCTTTGATGGAAGTAAAATAACTGAAGATGTAAAAAATAAAACTTTTATACCTGCAACGGAGTTAGAAGTCCTTGAAGAAGAGAAAAAAATAATAGAATTAATTGAAGTAGAAGATATACCTTTTTATGGTTCTCATCCTATAAATGCAACTAGTATTACAGGATTACTTCCAAGAGATAAAGAAAAAATGATCAAAATAATAGATGATTCAATTAAAAATACTGATGAAAAATTATTAAACGGTGTAACTAAGCGTAATTCATTATAGAAAAAATTCTTAGATATTTATAGTTCTTAAACCAACTAAAATAGATTATATCAATTAAATATTAGAGGAGATATAAATTATGAAAAAAATATTAAAAATCAAATTATCAGACTGGAAAATAATTTTAGTTGGTATATTTATGTTGTCATCTCTACAGATTTTCACAGTTGAGAATCCTTATAAAGATATATTCATGAAAAAGGTGAAGTAAATATTCTAATAGATCCAAAGACAAAAGAATTAAAAAAATTTTTAGAACACGAACAGTTCTAATTTAATAAAAAAAAAGGAGTGACAAAATGAAAATCAGTGAAATTTATGAATTATTTGATAAAATAGGAGTTCTTACATTTTCTACTATTTACAATAACGAAGTTCATAGTAGAGTGGCTCATTTTAACGGGTGTGATGATGAAGGAATATATTTTAGAACTATGTGGAATAAACCCTTTGGAAGACAGCTTATGGAAACTAAAAAAATAACTGTCTGTGGTTTAAGTGATACTAGAATATTATCTCATGATGGAGACTTAGGAGCAGAATTTCCTCCAGGCTACTCTATTAGACTTATTGGTGAGCTTAGATATATGGAGGAAGAAGAGGTTAGAGAGAAAGCAAAAACAAATGAAGATCTTAAACTAGCTGTATTTGATATGGATAAATATCCAGCTATGAAAAAAGGAAATTTTATAATCCATAAAGCAAAAGTAGAGATCTATGATTATGATTTTTCTTGTAAAAATAGAGATCATAAATTACTTAGAAAAAGAGTTGCTTTTGGAGGGATGACATATAATAAAGTTGGTCCTACTATTACAGATAAATGTATAGAATGTGGATTATGTTTTAAAAAATGTAGCTTTAAAGCAATTGAAACAGGGACACCTTACAAGGTAAATACTGAAAGATGTGACGATTGCGGGGACTGTCTTACAGCATGTCCAGTAAATGCAATTGAACTATCTTCTACATTCTAAAATAAAATTTCTACTAAATAAAGAATCCTTTTATAAAACTCTTTATTTAGTAAAAATTTAATAGATTTTACCAGTTTATTTCTAAGCCTACTCCAACTTCTTTTATAGGTAAAACTTTATTTATTTCTGCTCTAACAACAAATGAAGTACAGTGGCAAGGATATAATTCTTTTAAATTATTTTGTTTTAGATAATCGATAGTTTTATGAACTTGTTCATCGACTTCAAATAGGTGAAATCCTCCTATAACTCCTAATACTCTATCATCTTTACATATTTTTTTTGCATATTCTATAATATTACATATACCACTGTGGGAACATCCTGTAATAATATAGATACCCTTTTCATTTTTATATACAAGAGCTGTATCATCCATCACATAATCATCTATTGAATTTCCATCAATGGTTTGTTTACCGAGAGCTTTTCTATTTTCAAAGTCATTTATTTGAGGAATTTCTCCTAAAAATGTTATATTTTTACTAACTTTGATTGGTTCTTTCGAAAGGATTAGATTACATTTTTCTTTTAGTTCTTCCTTTAGAATAGGAGAACAAATTTTTAAATCTCCAATTTTTTTTTCGTTGAATGCATCTGGATGAGCAACAATAGAAATATTTTTTTTAATATTCTTTTCAAAATAATATTTTAATCCCCTTGTATGATCATCATGACCGTGGGAAATAACAATAGTATTTATATTTTCTAAATCTAAACCTAATGCAACTGAATTTTTTAAAAACAAATCAGAATAACCTACATCTAATAGTAAGGTGGTTTCTTCATCTTCGATATAGTAAGAAACGGCAGGTTCTCCACAATAATACTCGTCAATATATGTGTTGTTATCTACTAAAACTTTTAATTTCATTTTATTTCCTTGTATGATAAGTATATA
>DDQV01000152.1 GCA_002342785.1 Fusobacteriaceae bacterium UBA2433
TTTTTTATTTGTTTTTGATACATCGACATCTCCTTAGTGTAGAAACAAAAATCATTTTTTTAATATAGAAATATTATATAATATTCTTTTTAATAAAACAAATATATAACTAAACAATAAAGATGATTTTAAAATTTGAGAATAGAAAAAAATAATGTTTCTTCAACCCCAAACTGGGGGCAAGAAGTTGAAGAAACATTATCTTTTTTTATAGAAAATAGGTCAATAAAGATCTATTCTATTTTTCTTATAAAACTAACTGCTATTAAATCTCCATTAGTTTTTATTTTATTTGAATTTGTGATTAAAAAATCATATTTATCCATAATCTTAAAGTTATTATTTATTTCAATAGTTGTATGATTTTTTTTTGAAAATATTAGAGTCTTACCTTTAAAATCTATAAGATTTTTTCCTGTTAGTTCTTTTATATCTACTTCTATTTTCTCTGGTTTATAAATTATATTAAAATCAAGGACTTCTAAATTATTTTTAGAGTTTATATGTTCAGATCCTTTAAATATAAAAGTTTTATTTGGAATTAATTCTATTTCTTCTTCTCCTTTTCTTAGGAGGACCTTACCTTCTAAGATCTTTAATATTCTCCTATATCCTCTGAAATCTGAAAAAATGTTTTCTCCTGATTCTATTTTTGCACAGCTTATACGGATATTATAATCTTTAGTGTCCTTATATAGCTCCTTAGTTATTCCTCCGCTCCATATTTTATTTTTCACATCTCTTAAATTCATTTAACTTCTCCTTTTTAGTTTGGAGATAAATTTTTATAGACTTAACATTTCTATAATTTACTCCTCATTTACTTCTATAAAAGTAGAAATAATTTCAAAAATTAAAATAGAAATAAGTTTTGAAGTAATGTTATCTTCGTCAAATCTAGGAGAAACCTCTGCTATATCAACTGTTCCTATTTTTCCTGATCTTATGATATTTTTTATTAATCCTAAACTTATTTTAGGGTCTATGCCGAATGGCTGAGGAGAACTAACTCCAGGAGCAAAAGCTGAACTAAAAACATCAGAACAAATAGTTAAATGAACTAATTCTTTATTTCTTATAAAGTTTTGGATTTTATTTAAAATACCTAAAATTTCTCCCTCTTTTATATCTTCACTTAAAATATATTTAACGTTTAACCTATCTGCCTCTGTAAAGAGATTTCTTGTATTTCCGTACTTTTGTATTCCTAAAACCATATAATTAAAAATATCTTTTGAATTAAGACAATCATCTGCTATTTGTCTAAACATTGTTCCTGAACTGGCGCCATTCTCATAAGGTCTCATATCAAAATGAGCATCAAAATTAATAATTCCAATATTGGAATTTATATTGTTATTTTTTACATAATTTTTCAGTCCTTGAAAGTTACCATAAGCTACTTCATGCCCTCCACCTAAAACAATAGGAATAATCCCTTTCTCTTTTATTTTTTGAACCAAAGTTCCTAATAATTCTTGAGCATCTTTTAAATGTTTTTGGTCCTTACAAAGAATATTACCTATATCATAAATTTTAATATTATCATTAAAATTAAAAGGGAGATTAGACATTTGTTCTCTAATTGCAATAGGGCCTTTAAAAGCTCCTATTCTACCAAGATTTATTTTAATACCAGCATCACAACAAAATCCTATAAAGCAGAATTTAATATCTTTTTCATTAAATTGAATACTTTGAAAGTTATTAAAATCTATTTTTTTAATGACTTGATGCCAACGATAAGAACTTTTATCTTCTAGACTATCAATTCTTCCACTCCAAATATCATTAGATAATTTTTCATATTTCATATTTTATCTTTCACCCCTAAAAATAACTGTAACTTAAATTAACAATATTAAATATATTTAAAAATTAGTACTTCAAATTTCTAGAAACTAACTTTTCATTTTTATATAGCTTATTTATATGATTGATCCTGAAAAGATAGAGAATTTATAACCCTCACTATTATAGATTTGACATTACTACGTTCATTATTCTACTTTTTATTTCTAAACCTTTCTTTGCTAATCTACTACATTCCAATTTATTATTTTTTACATACTCATCATCATTTATTCCAGGGAGGTTTACTAATACATTAAGTATTGCACCTTCTAGAGCAGCAGTGAGAAGAAGAGAGGATACTCCAAGATCTGTTATGGCATTTTTATTTCCGTATTCTAAAAAATAATCTATTAATTCTAGTCCTCTGTAAGAGAGTTTAGCTATCATAATTGGCACATCTATGGCCTTATAGGTAGCTGCTTCTATGACTTCTTTTCGAATAACTTTTTCTTCTTCTGTTTCTTTAGAAAGTTTAAAAGCTGCCATTACATAGTTAAATGCCTCTGTATCTTTATCTATCATTACATTTAATTCATCTTTGATAGCTCCTAATTCATCTAACCTCTTTATAAATTCTTCTTGAATTTCATTAGATAAACCTTTAAATTTTTTTTTATTTATAGTTAGATGTCCAACCATTTTTGAAAGAGATACTCCCAGTGAACCTATAAGGGCTGAAACACTTCCTCCACCAGGTGCTGGTGAAGGCGAGTCTATTTCATCTATAAATTCTATTATTGTTTTTTCTATTAATTTCATATTTCTCCTTTTTAAATATAGATTTTAATAACAAACTCTCCCATTAGAATATACAAGTTTTCCATTTTTATATACGTCTTTAGTGTGATTGATTCCAAAATGATAGATTATATAATCAATATTTGGTGCATCAAAAATTACAAAATCTGCAGCTTTTCCTACTTCTAAACTACCTATATTTTTTTCTCTGCCTATAGAATATGCTGCATTTATTGTTACAGCTGTAAATACTTCTTTAGGTGTCATTTTAAGCCCTAAAGATCCTAATTGCATTATAAATTGAATATTTTCAGTAGGACATGATCCTGGATTATAATCTGTAGAAAGAGCTACTGGAACACCTTTTTCTATCATCTTTCTCACTGGGGCATAAGCTTTTCCTAAGTTAAAAGATGTTCCGGGAAGTATATTAGCTATGATCCCTTTTTTAGCCATCATTTCTATTCCTTTATCACTAGCTGCCATAAGATGATCTCCTGATATAGCTCCAACTTCTGCTACAAGCTCTGCTCCCCCTAAAGATACTATCTCATCTGCATGGATCTTTAATTTATATCCCAGTTCTTTGGCGGCTAATAATATTTTTTTTGCTTGAGGTATAGAAAATACTCCTTCTTCACAGAATACATCACAAAATTCTGCCAAACCTTTTTCCATTACAATAGGAAGCATTTTTATTATTTCCTCTACAAATTTATCTGGATTTCCTTTATATTCTATAGGTATAGCATGGGCCCCAAGAAATGTAGATGCTATATCCATTGGATGATCTTCATTTAGGTTTTTTGCCACTTCCATCTGTTTCACTTCTGTTTCTAATTCTAAACCATAACCACTTTTTGCCTCAATAGTTGTCATTCCATATCCAAGCATAATATCTAGGCTTTTTTTTGCTTTTTTATATAACTGCTTATGAGTAGCTTTCTTTGTTGATTTTACAGTACTCAGGATTCCTCCACCTTGATTTAGTATATCTATATAGGATACCCCATTAAGTTTTTTAGAAAATTCATTTTCTCTACTTCCACCGTGTACAAGATGAGTATGAGGATCAATGAGCCCAGGAGTTACAGTAAGTCCTTCTGCATCCTTTATTATAGTTTTTTCTCCTATAAGGTTATCTTTTATTCCATCTGTCCCTATAGTTATGATTTTTTTATCTTTTATTGCTAGATAAGCTCCTTTTAATATTTCTACTTCATCCATCTGTTTTCCTATTCGTGGACCATTTCCACCAGCCATGGTTACCAATTGTCCTATATTTTTTAGTATAAAATCTGCCTTCATCCTCTTCACTCCTTAATATAATTCGTGTCAATTTAATTTTTTAGTTTGTAAAAATATTTTTTCTAGTCCATTAAATGTGTTTCAAGAACCTTTTCCTTGGAAAAACCATATAGTCCAAGATAATATTCTGTACTTTCTACAAGAGCTTCCATGGGTACTAGTCCTATTATTTCACTTCCTGTTACTGCTATTCCATATCTTTTAGCTTCCATTTTTACAGTTTCAAAGACCCTGTATATAGATGTTTTTTTATAGTTTGTTATATTCATCGTTACTTGAATGATTCCTTTTGTTTCTACAGCTCCAGCTTTTATATATCTAAATCCTCCTCCAGAATGTCTGATGGCGGACGCTATCTTTTTCCCAATCTCAATATTAGAAGTAGCTAAATCAATATTATATGCTATAAGCGGCATTCTTGCTCCTACAGCTGTTACTCCTGCTCTTGGATGGATTTCTGCCTTCCCAAAATCAGGGTTCCACTCTGGATCCTTTAATTTTTTAGGCATTCCTTCAAACTGACCCTTTCTTATTTTAGCAAGATTTACTCTCTCAGGTCTACTCGCTGCTGCTTCATATAAAAATACAGGAATTCCATGCTTAATTGCTAAATTTTCTCCTACCTTTTTAGCTAGTTCAACGCACTCAGACATCTCCATCTCTTTTATGGGAATAAAAGGCACTACATCTAAGGCTCCCATTCTCGAATGTTCTCCAATATGGACTGTCATGTCTATAAGTTCTGCTGCAATACCTGCTGACTCTATTACAGCTTCTGCAATTTTTTCAGGATTTCCTATTATAGTTACTACTGTTCTATTATAATCTGCATCAGGTTCAGAGCTAAGTAATTTTACTCCTTCTTTATTTTTATATGGTGCTATTATTTTTTCTATTTTTTTCAAATCTTTTCCTTCACTATAGTTAGGTACACATTGTACGATCTTTGCCATTTTATTTCCCCCTTATCTATGCTATAATACTAAATTATTTTTATATTTCATTTATTAGAAAGAACCTATCTCTAAGTTAGGGTCTTTTTTTATTTTATTATCTTACTTACTAAATTTTTTATTAAATTATCGTCTGCTATATATGGAAGGGTAATATGGTCTGTTCCCTTATTGTTGTTATTATATTCAATAGATGTAGTTATAGAATTTTTATTTCTAGCCCATGCTCTTCTAGCTACTCCTCCCATTACATCCCAAGGTATAGCTTGACGAAGAATTTCATCGACTCTCTTACTTCCATCAAGAACCATTCCAAATCCACCATTTATTGATTTTCCTATTCCTACTCCTCCACCATTGTGAATAGCTATCATAGTCATTCCTCTAGCTGCATTTCCTGCAAAACATTGTGTTGCCATATCAGCCATTATATTACTTCCGTCTTTGATATTAGACGTTTCTCTGAATGGAGAGTCTGTTCCAGACACATCATGATGATCTCTCCCTAACATTACAGGTCCAATCTCTCCTAGTCTCACCATTTCATTGAATTTAATAGCTATTTGAGTTCTACTCATAGCATCTTGATAGAATATTCTAGCTTGTGTTCCAACTACCAGATCATTTTTATCTGCATCTCTTATCCATATATAATTGTCTCTATCTTGGTATCTTCTATTAGGATCTACAAGTTCAAGTGCTGCGTGATCTGTTTTTAATAAATCTTCTTTTTTACCACTGAGACATACCCATCTAAAAGGTCCGTATCCCCAGTCAAATAACTCTGGTCCAAGAATATCTTCAACATATGATGGATAGATAAATCCACCTTTATCATCTCTTCCATTAGCTGAAATCTCAGTTACACCAGCATCATATACAGATTTTAAGAAAGCATTTCCATAGTCAAAGAAGTATGTCCCTTTTTTTGTTAAGGCTTTTATCATCTCATAATGTCTTACAAGAGTCTTATTTACAAGTTTTTTAAATTTATCTTTATCCATTCCAAGAAGCTCTGTTCTTTCTTCAAAACTAAGTCCTTGAGGACAGTATCCGCCCTCATACACAGCATGACATGAAGTTTGATCTGAAAGAAGATCTATTTTTTCATTAGCTTCTACTGCATATTCAAGAAGATCAACTATATTTCCGTGGAAAGCTACTGCACATGCTTTCCTTCTTTTCATAAATTCTTTAGCTATAGCAAAAGCTTCTTTGGTTGTAGTTGTCACATGAGTTACCCATCCTTGTTTTTTTCTAGTCTCTATTCTAGAATAATCTACTTCAGCAATTATAGATGTTCCCCCAGCTATTACACATGCTTTTCCTTGAGCTCCGCTCATTCCTCCCAGTCCAGAGGTTATAAATAATTTTCCAGCAAGATCTCCATCTTTTGGTATTCCACAAAACAATCTTCCAGCATTTAAAATTGTAGAGTATGTTCCGTGTACAATCCCTTGGGGACCGATATACATCCATCCGCCAGCTGTCATCTGTCCGTAATTTGCTACACCAAGAGCTGCTGCTCTTGCATAGTTATCAGGATCATCGAATAATCCTACCATCATTGCATTTGTTATTATTACTCTTGGAGCATTTGGATTTGATTTGAATATTCCCACAGGATGTCCTGATGAGATAGCCATAGTTTGATCTTGTGTTACTGCTTCTAAATATTTTTTTATTAATCTATATTGCATCCAGTTTTGACATACTTGTCCAGTTTCTCCATATGTTACTAATTCATATGGATATAGAGCTATCTCAAAATCTAAATTATTATCTATCATTACTTGGATAGCTTTCCCCTCAGTACAAGCACCTATGTATTCATCAATTGGCTTCCCTGTTATTTTTCCTTCTGGTCTAAATCTATATCCGTAGATTCTTCCCATAGTTATTAATTCCTCTAAAAATTCAGGAGCTAGATCTATATGATATTCCTTTGGTACATATCTAAGAGCATTTTTTAGTGCTAATTCTATCTCATCTGGTGTTAATGTTAATTCTCTCTTAGGAGCTCTTCTTAATCCTTCTATAAATTTTGGTGTTTTGCTAGGGATATCCTTAGCGTCTAATTTTATTGTCATTGAATTTGCAATATTTTGATTTATCATTTCACTTATCTCCCCTTTTTAGTTTATTATTAATGTATTTAATCGACTATTTATAATATAAATTGGTCCTATTTTCTTTCATTATTAACAAGCACTAATTTTTAAATTTATGAGTTTAATTGACCAATCATCTTTTCTACACTATCCAATATATTTTCATTTGTGATAATACTCTCTATTTTATTTATATCAACATACATTATTCTATCTTCTTTAAGTTTAGTAACATGTTTTCTTACTACATTATAAGCCTCTTGACTTCCTTTTCCTATTACACCATTTTCTCTTAGATCAATTGCTTGACAAGCAGCCATTATTTCCATAGCGACTACTTTTTTACTATTTTCAAGGATCTCTCTTGCTTTTCTTGCTGCTATAGTCCCCATAGATACATGATCTTCTTGGTTAGCTGATGATGGGATAGAATCAACACTTGCAGGATGAGCTAATATTTTGTTTTCAGAGACAAGAGAAGCTGCACTATATTGTACAATCATAAACCCTGAGTTTATACCACCATCTTTTGTTAAAAATGCAGGAAGGTTACAGTTTAAATTTGGATTAACTAATCTTTCAAGTCTTCTTTCAGATACATTTCCGATCTCTGATAAAGCTATTCCTAAAAAATCCATTGGAAGAGCCATAGGTTGACCATGAAAGTTTCCACCTGAGATGACTTCATCCTCTTCTGGAAAAATTACTGGGTTATCAGTTACTGCATTTATCTCAATTTCTACCTTTTCTTTTATAAAATTAAATGCATCTTTACTGGCACCATGAATTTGAGGAGCACACCTAAGTACATATGGATCTTGAACTCTCATATCTCCTTGTTTTGTAGTCATTTTGCTATCTTCTAGTATTTTAAGTAAGTTTTTAGCTGTATTTATCTGACCTATATGTCCTCTTACATCATGCACTTTGTGATCATAAGCGCATGTAATACCATGTAATGCCTCGACAGTTAGAGAACAAGCAATATCTGCAGTTTTAGAAAGAACTTCAGCATCATATATAGCTAGAGCTCCTATAGATGTCATCACTTGAGTACCATTTATTAATGCTAGTCCTTCTTTTGAAGATAAAAATGGAAGTGCTTCAATTCCAGCTTTTTTTAGAGCTTCTTTACCACTCATTCTTTCTCCCTTATAAAAAGCTTCTCCTAAACCTAGTACTACAAGTACTACATGAGCTAATGGAGCTAAATCCCCTGATGCACCTAAAGAACCTTTTTCTGGTACTACAGGATGAACATTTTTATTTAAAAGTTCCATTAATTTTTCTAAAGTAACTCTTCTTATTCCTGAGTTTCCAATAGCAAGATTAGCTAATCTTAAAAACATTATACCTCTTACTGTCTCTTCGGGAAGAGGATTACCCATACCACATGAATGACTAATAATAAGATTTTTTTGTAGTTCTGCAGTTTTATTCTGAGGAATTATTACATCTGAAAATTTTCCAAATCCTGTAGTAATACCATAAGCTACTCTTTTCTCTCTTACATATTGTTCAACTAAATCTCTTGATTTTTTAACTTTTTCCCAAGCTGAATCACATATTTCAACATGGTAACCTCTTCTTGCTACATCTACTACATCTTTTATTTTTAATCTTTTTTCACCTATTATATATTTTTTCAATGTTTCCTCCTTTGTAATTTTTTAAGTTTGATATAAATTATAAATATCCAATCTAACAATACTAAAGTCATTTTAAAAAAATTAATAAAATAAAAAATTAATTTTATATTTAGAGTATATACTATAATATTATCTTTGTAAAATATTTTGATTGTTACTAATTTGTTCTTAAAAAAAACTTTTAGTATTTATATAGATCTATTTTTGTTTGATTAATTATATTTATTATTATATACTATAATAATAAAATGATTTTTTTATAATTTAAATAAAATGAAAAAATCAAGGAAGAGATTATTTTTAAGTTAGTTCTAATAAATCTTGATTTTAAAAGAAAAGATATATTTACTGAAATATAAATAAAAATTTTTTAGATAAGAATTTATAAAATTGTTACAGTATAAAGTTATTGATATACTATTAAATTATTTAGAGTATATGTTTTATTGTTGGAGTTACTAATAGCATTATTTATAACTCTGTTTTGCTACTTTTAGGATTAAGAAAAACCAAGGAGGAATTGATTATGGAGATTAAGTTGGAAAAAGTAAAAAAGAAAACGACACTAATATACGCACTGATTCCGTTAGTATTTTTAATGGGGAGTTTATTCTATGCAATTCAAATTGCGCATATTGATGTACATATACCTATTTTAATATCAGCATTTTTCGCAGCAGGAGTAGCTGTATTTGGTCTTAATTATACGTGGAATGATATTGAAGAAGGAATAGTTGAAACTATTAAGATGGCTTTAGGTGCAATTATAATTCTAATGATAATCGGAATGGTAGTGGGAACGTGGATTCAATCTGGTGTAGTACCAACTATGATATTCTATGGATTAAAAATTTTATCACCTGGAATATTTTTACCAGCAACAGTTATTATTTGTTCTATCGTATCAATAGCGACTGGTTCATCATGGACAACAGCAGCAACAGTAGGCATTGCACTTATTGGTGTAGGCGAAGGACTTGGAATACCTAGAAATATAGTGGCAGGAGCTATTATCTCTGGAGCATACATGGGAGATAAATTATCACCATTATCAGATACAACAAATCTAGCGCCAGCAATGGCAGGAACAGATTTATTTACTCATATTAAGCATATGATGTACACAACAGTGCCTAGTTTCATTATATCTATAATTTTATTTGCATTTCTTGGGAGAAAATATATGGGAGTGGCATTAAACACAGAAATGATAGATAAAATATTAGCTTCTTTAAGTGAGAATTTTAATATAACTCCATTATTATTAGTAGTACCAGTTATTGTAATTGGAGCAGTAGTAATGAAAGTACCTGCAATACCTGGCTTATTCGGTGGAGCGATCTTAGGTGGGATAGCTGCAATGTTTTTTCAAGGAGCTACAATAGCATCGATGTTTTCAACTTTACATTATGGATATGAAGGTGATTCGGGATTAACAATGGTCGATGACTTATTAAATAGAGGGGGACTTGACTCTATGATGTGGACTGTTTCATTAATTTTATGTGCTATGATTCTGGGAGGAATAATGGAAAAAACACAAATGTTAGAAGCTTTAGCAACGAAGATTTTGTCTGTTGCAAATACTACAGGAAGTTTAATTTTAACAACTATTTTAACTCCAATTTTTATAAATACAGTAGCTGGAGATCAATTTCTTGCAATAGTTGTAACAGGAAGAATGTTTAAGACTGCCTATGAAGAAAAAGGATTACATCCTAAAAATCTTTCTAGATCACTTGAAGAT
>DDQV01000184.1 GCA_002342785.1 Fusobacteriaceae bacterium UBA2433
ATAAATTATATATAATAAAATTAATATTATATTTATAAAAAGAATGAAGAAGTGAAAGTATATTTATTGTTTATAAAAATAATAAACTTTAATTTAAGTTTATTTAAGTGAAAAAAATAATTAATAATTATATTTTAAGTTTATTTAATGAAAAATAAAAATAAAATAGACAAAAAAAGTATAAAAATAAAAATAAAATTTAAATAAATATAATATTTTACACCGAATAGTTATAGTAACTATAATTTTCATATATAGTTTTGAAATTGTGAACTTTTGTAACAATTCCTTTGACTTTAGTTGTATTTTGTTTTATAATAACTAACAATATTTTTTTGAACATAAAATTAAGGGGGAAAGTAGTGGATTATTTAGGAAGTCAAATTTCGCATATTTCAGCATTAAATCATTTTTTTTTAACGATGATAATTTTAATTACAATGATCGTAGTTTCTAGGACAGTTGTAGCAGGAACTAAGTATTCGTCAATACTTATTATTGTTGTATTTGGTTTAGGAATGGGATTTGTAATGGTACAGGGTCAAGTAGCAACTCCGGGGTTAAAAGAATTCCCAATTATAATATTAGCAAGTAAAACTACTATTGTAGCATTAATTGCGTCATTTTTTGTAGGTGGGCAAGAGATAAAAAAAATATTTTTTAAAGAAAAACTTAGTGCTGAAGAGATGATGATTCCGTCAAAGGAAGAAGTTATATTAGGAACAAATACTACACAATTATTTTTCTTGATTAGAGCTTTTTTTATTTTGATAGGGATAGAAACTATTAAAGTTTTACTTGTTGGAGTTCCAAAAAATGATGTTTTTGGAAGTTCGTATATTTTAATAGCGTATCTAAGTGTTGTATTATCTATAATTTTTATCGACAATAAAGCTAAAGTATCAAATAAACAAAGTTATATTAGAAGTGGTTTTGTTGAAATTATTGCTATTATAGGAATTTTAATTTTATCATTGAAGATAGCACAACTAATAGAACCTATTATTGCACTTCCACAAATCTTCTTTGCAATGATTATATCTGCTGTATTAGGGATGTTTTTATCGAATTGGAAATTTGGACCGACACTTAACTCGCTTTTATTTGCAGGAGTTCCAATTGTACTAGCAGGAACTTTTTTAGTCGGTGGTTCTAGGATGGGAGAAGCATTTAAAATATCTGGTGTGAAGAGTGTTATGATCTATGGATTTTCAGGACAATTATTTTGGATGTTTGCAGGAATGGCAATATTAATATTTTTAGGGAAAGTAAACCATGTTAGAAATATAGCCCCTGGAATGGCAGGAGCGCTTTCTCATTCTGGATTAACTGGTGCATGTACCAGTGGAGATCTAGGAGAAGATGCAGCAACAAGAGCTCCAATAATGATCAATGTACCATTCTTTGGACATATCTTTGTTTTTTCTATCTTGGCAGCTAGTGCAAAGAGAGGAAGTATAATTGTAGGATGGGTAACTCCTCTTATAATTGTAGGAATAATATTAACTTTTATTTCTATAAAAACATTAAAAAATTCTAATAATGATGGAGCAAAAGAGATAAAAGGTCTTATGCAATTTTCATTTGGTTGGCAAATTATAGCAGTATTTTCAAGTTTTACTTTATTAAATTTAGCTGGTATGCCCTTAGATCAAGTTTCTATAGCTGTATCTTCAGCTCTCTCTCACTTTGGATTGTTTGCAGCAGTACAGGGTGGAATGTTTGGAGAAAGTGCAGCAGGATTGATAGCATTTATTTTTGCGATGCCATTCTTAGTTCATCCACTTGTGTTCGGAATGTTTGGTAGTGCAGTAGAAAATGAAGGTAAGATGTCAGTAAAATTAGTAAGTATATTTACATTAATTGGTTTTATTGGTATGGTATATTCAGTTATAAGTATTTAATTTAAGAGTGAACTTTCTTTTGAAAGTTCACTCTATTTTTTTTTTAATTTAAATAAGTAAATAAAGTTCTTTTTAATTGATTTTTTTTAGTTAATAGACTAAAATTATAATAAAATCAAAGTAATATAGATAAAGTTAAAAAGGAGGAAGTTATGGAAGAAAGAAAATTTCATAAATTAATAAAACATATAAAACAAGAGATAAAATCAGGGAATTTAAAAAATGGTTCTCAAATAAATCCAGAACGTACTCTAGCTGAAAATTTAAATATTGGAAGATCATCGGTGAGAGAAGGAATAAAAATACTAGAGATAATAGGTCTCATTGAGAGTAAAAGAGGCGGGGGAAATTATATAACTAATGACTTTAAAAATATGTTATGTAATCCCTTGTCTCTAGCTTTTGAATTACAACAAGGTAAGGTAAGAGATGTTATTGAATTAAGAAAGATGCTTGAACTTTCCAATGTAGAATTTATGATTAAGAGGATAACTTCAGAGGAGATAAAACAAGTTGAACAAATTCATGAAAAGATGTTAAATTGTAATGATATTGAAAAGTTAGCAGATCTAGATAGAGATTTTCATCTTTTAATGATGTCTTTTTCTAAAAATATTTTATTGACTACAATTATCTCTGCTATATCAGAATTATTAGAAGAGTCGATAACTACCTCTAGAGATATGGTTTTAGAAAAATTTGGAAAAGAAAAAATAGATTTTGATCATAAGATTATTTTAGAAGCGCTAAAAGATAGAGATGAAGAAAAATTAAAAAGAAGTTTATATATTCATTTTGATAACATTGATAAGAGTATATCAACAATAGATTAGATCTAAAAGACAAAGATAATTTTTGTATTACACAATAATTATCTTTTTTTTATTTTACAACGTTTTAATAGGATGAAAAGTTTAAAAACAGGATAAAATGTAATATAATCATATATTTTATATTGTGATTTTGTGAAAATAATAATTTATGATGGCTTTTATAAAAAAAAAATAAAAAAAATAAATTTTTCTATTTTCATACAAATAATTTTATTTTTATGGAAAACAGGTTGAGAAATACATGATAAAAAAATATATAATAGGATTTTTATAATATAAGTGTTTATATTTCGTAATTTGATCAAGATAAAAAAATAACTTTATTGACATATAGTTAAAGGTGAAGTAATCTTTTAAAGGAAGCAGATAGAGAATATTTGTTTTTAAATTTTTACAAAATAAATTGGTCAGACCAATTTAAAATATGAGGAGGATAAAATATGAAAATTGCTGTTTGTATAAAACAAGTGCCTGGTGGTACTAATGTTCAAGTTGATCCGGTTACAGGAGTATTGTTGAGGGATGGTGTTGATTCTAAGATAAATCCATATGATCTCTATGCTTTAGAATCTGCATTTCAAATAAAAAATGAAATTGATAGTGAGATTGGAGTCTTATCTATGGGGCCACCCCAAGCTAAAACTGTTATTAAAGAATCATTTTCTATGGGAGTAGACACAGGTGTATTACTTTCTGACAGAAAATTTGCTGGAGCAGATGTATTAGCAACATCTTATGCTTTAGCTCAAGGATTAAAGGCAATGGGAGATATAGATCTAATAATTTGTGGAAAACAAACTACCGATGGAGATACAGCCCAAGTTGGACCAGAAATGGCAGAATATCTATCTATACCTCATATTTCAAATGTAAGTAAGATATTGGAAGTAACTTCAGAAAATCTTACTGTAGAAGCAGATATGGGAGAAACAATAGAGATACAAACTATTGGTTATCCATGTTTGATCACTGTAGAAAAAGGAATTTATACTCCACGACTACCATCTTATAAAAATAAGTTAGATACTGCTACTAGAGAGATAAAAGTTTTAACTTTTGATAATTTAGATGATAAAGATGAAAAAAAATATGGATTAAATGGATCACCAACTCAAGTAGAAAGAATATTTAATCCTCCTAAAAATGCAGATAAAGAGATGTTTTTAGGAGATGAGGCAGCGGTTGAATTATTTGGAAAATTAAAAATGAGAAAAATTATCTAGGAGGTTAAGATGGCTCAGTTAGTTATAAATCACGATAAAATAAATCATAAAAAAATGATGGAATTGATAGAACTATGTCCCTTTAATGCAATTGAGGAACAAGACGGTTTAACATATATAAATTCTGGATGTAAGATGTGTAAGTTATGTGTTAAAAATGGTAATGGAGCAATTGAATTTGTAGAAGATGAAAATATAACAAGTGTAAATAAAAAATTATGGAATGGAATAACAGTTTATATAGATCATTTTCATGGTGTGATAAATCCAGTATCTTTAGAATTAATAGGTAAAGCAAAGGAATTAGCAGGAGTAATTAATCATCCAGTTCAAGCTATCTTAATTGGTTCTGATGTGGAAAAAATAGCTGAAGAATTGCAGCATTATGGAGTAGATGAGATACATGTTTACAACTATAAAGAACTAGAACATTTTAAAGTTCAAAATTATACAGAGGTATTTGCTGATTATATAAACAAGATAAAACCATCTTCAATATTAGTCGGAGCAACTACATTAGGAAGATCTTTGGCTCCTAGAGTAGCAGCAAGATTTAGAACTGGACTTACTGCAGATTGTACTATTTTAAAAATAAAACCAAATACAGATTTAGTTCAAATAAGACCAGCATTTGGTGGGAATATAATGGCTCAAATAGTTACAGAAAGACATAGACCTCAGATGTGTACAGTAAGAGCAAAAGTTTTTGATGCACCTGAAAGAACTTTGGAAAAAAATGGAAAGATATCAAATCATGAGATCGACGTGAAAAAATTAAATTCAAAAATTAAAGTTTTAGATATAGTAAAAAAAGATGCAGAAGTTTCTATAGCAGATGCAGAAGTAATTGTTGCTATTGGAAGAGGAGTAAAAAAAGAGGAAGATATAGCTATGGTTCAAGAATTTGCAGATCTTGTAGGTGGAAAGATAGCTTGTACTAGACCTCTTACAGAATGTGGATGGTTAAATAATAAATTACAAGTTGGACTTAGTGGAAGAACTGTAAAACCAAGATTATTATTTGCATTTGGAATTCATGGAGCAGTTCAATTTACTGCAGGAATGAATGGATCAGAAACGATAATTGCTGTAAATATAGATGAACAAGCTTCAATTTTTGATTCAGCACATTATGGAATTGTAGGAGATCTATATAAAGTTATTCCAAAATTGACAGAAGAAATAAAAAAAGATAGAAAAATTACTTTTTAAATGGAGGTTCAAGATGGAAAATAAATATAAAAAAATAGACATAAATGATTTTGAAAATATAAAAACAATAATTGGAGATAATGAAAGAGTATTATTCAAAGATGAAATTAATCCAGATTATGCCCATGACGAATTAGGTGGGATAGAAAAAATGCCAGATATTTTGGTAAAGGCTAATACAACAAAGGAAATTTCTGATATTATGAAATATGCCTATGAACATCATATTCCTGTAACTGCTAGAGGTTCAGGAACAGGACTTGTAGGAGCATGTGTCCCTCTTTTTGGAGGAATTGTTATTGAAACTACAGGAATGAATAAAATATTAGAATTAGATGAAGAAAATTTAACTCTAACTTTAGAGCCAGGAGTATTACTTATGGAAATTAGTAAATATGTTGAAGAGAGAGATTTCTTCTACCCTCCAGATCCAGGGGAAAAAAGTGCAACAATTGGTGGGAATATTAGTACTAATGCAGGTGGAATGAGAGCTGTAAAATATGGTGTAACTAGAGATTATGTAAGAGGGTTAGAAGTAGTTTTACCTTCTGGAGAAATTGTTGAATTAGGTGGGAAAGTAGTAAAAAATTCCTCTGGTTATAGTATCAAAGATTTAATTATTGGTTCTGAAGGAACTTTAGGAATTATTACAAAAATAATTTTAAAATTAATTCCATTACCTAAACATACAATAAGTATATTAGTTCCATTTGCAGATCTAAATACTGCTATTGATGCAGTACCAAGTATTATAAAATCTAAGGCTATTCCTACAGCTATTGAATTTTTACAAAGAGAAGTAATTGTTGCTTCAGAAGAATATCTAGGAAAAATATTTCCAGATAAATCTAGTGATTCATATCTTTTACTAACTTTTGATGGAAACTCAAAGGAACAAGTAGATAAAGATTATGAAAAAGTAGCAGATCTATGTTTAGAAATTGGTGCTTTAGATGCATACTTAGTAGATACAGAGGAAAGAAAGGAAGCTGTTTGGTCTGCTAGAGGAGCATTTTTAGAAGCAATCCATGGATCAACAGATGAAATGGATGAATGTGATGTTGTAGTACCTAGAAATAATGTAGCAGAATTTATTAAATACACAAAAGTTTTGGCTGCAGAATTTGATATTAGAATTCCTAGTTTTGGTCATGCTGGAGATGGAAATTTACATGTTTATATTTGTAAAGATGGTATGGATGTAGATCTATGGGAGAAAAAAAGAGAAGATGTATTTAAAAAAATGTATGCAAAATCTTTGGAATTAGGAGGATTAGTTTCTGGAGAACATGGAATTGGATTTGCTAAAAAAGAATTTATGTTTAACCAATATAATGGGGGACACCTTAATTTAATGGTTGGTATAAAAAATTCGTTTGATCCAAAAAACATTTTAAATCCTGGAAAAGTTTGCCAATAGGTCTAGTAATAGTCTTTTAATTTAAGACTTTATTATCAAAAAAATACTCTCATCACCATTTGTAGATGGGAGTATTTTTTTTTAGATTTTTTTATGAAAAGGAGGAATATATGTTATTATTAACAGCTCTGATTGCTGTAGTTTTTCCCTTGTTATTTTTAGTTATTTTAAAAATGCCAGCAAAAAAAGGGATGGTATTAAGCTATATAATTTTACTTTTAGGTGCATATTATATTTGGAGTATGGATCCTAGAGTTTTAATTGCATCTTCACTTCAAGGAATACATAAAGCATTAACAATATTACTTATATTATTTGGTGCTATGGTTCTTTTAAATATGCTAAAAAATACAGGAGCCATTACAAGGTTAAATAAAGGATTTAAAGTTCTTTCAGAAGACATGAGAATTTTAACAATAATATTAGCATTTTTATTTGGAGCTCTTCTTGAAGGAGTTTCTGGTTTTGGAGCTCCTGTTGCTGTTGTTGGTGCTTTGATGGTTGCTCTAGGTTTTAAACCTTTAACTGCAGCAATTTTGGTACTTATTTCAAATAGTACTCCAGTTCCATTTGGAGCTGTTGGAACTCCTATTTTTGTAGGACTTAGTAATATTTCAGAACTAACTATAAAAGATTTTAATAATATTTCAATATTAATAACTAAATTAGATATTTTTGTAGGAACTTTTATTCCTTTACTTTTAGTAGCTGTTTTAGTTTTATCATTTGGAAAAAAAGATAAGATGAAATCTACTATTGAAATGGCTCCTTGGTCTATCTTAATAGGGTTGTCATATACTTTATCTGCATATTTATATGCAAATATCGTAGGTCCTGAATTTGTGTCTATACTTGCTCCTATTACTGGACTTTTTGTAGCAACTGTTACTTGTAAGATGAAATTTTTAATTCCTAAAAATGTTTGGACAGATGCACTAGATGAAGAAGCAAATTTAGAAGAAGGAAGTTCTGAAAATGAGATGTCATTATTTAGAGCTTGGGTTCCATATATCCTTGTAGTTTTAACTCTACTTGCAACTAGAATATTTCCAGCTGTGAAAAATTTTACGGTTACAGCCATCGATCTTTCTTGGAAAAATATAATGGGATTTGAACAAATTTCTGGAAAATGGTCTTTATTATATTCTCCAGGAAGTGTATTAATATTAGTAGCACTCCTAACTATATTTATTCAGAAATCAAATTTTGATTCATTTAAAAGAGCAGGGATTACATCGTTTGGTCAAGTAAAAAATACAACATTGATATTATTTCCTACATTAGCACTTGTGCAAATATTTTCTAACTCTTGGATAAATGGAGCAGGTTATGAATCTATGCCTCAATATATAGCAACTACAATGAGTTCTTCATTTGCAGGATCTTGGATCTTTATTGCTCCATTTATAGGAATGCTTGGAACATTTATCTCTGGAAGTGGAACTGTTTCTAATCTTACCTTTGGAGCTATTCAACATAATGTTGCAAATATTATAAATTTAGATCCTACATTAATCCTTGCAGAACAAACTCTTGGAGCAGGAGTAGGGCACATAATTTGTATAAATGTAGTTGTAGCTGCTTGTACTGTCGTTGGACTTTCTGGTAAGGAAGGAATAGTAATTAGAAAAGTTTTTTTACCTAGTATCCTCTATTCATTAGGAATAGGTATAGCAGCCTTTGTATTTAGTTAAATATATAATTAATTACATTTAATATTTTTATATTAAAAATAAAGGAGATGAGGATTATTGAGAAAAACTATTAATAAATGCTCTGATATAATATGAAAAAATATAATAAGTCTAAAAAAAATAATATTAAAGAAAGATATTTAGAGATCCAAAAAAAAATATATCAAAGTCCTGTTGTAGTTACTTTAGAAGAAATTAAATTTTATCATAGATACAAAGATGAATTTAAATTGAAAAGCAAAATAAAATAACTAATTAGGTATAAAAGAGAGTTTAAAGGCTCTCTTTTTTATTAAAAAAATTTAAAAGATTATATTTTTTTATAAAAAAAAACAAATAAAATGAAATATTATTTCCATTAAATTTGTTTTTTAATTTTTAAAATTTTTAATTAACTTATTTTGTAGGGATTGTTAATATTTGGTCAACTAAGATAACATCTGGATTAGAGATATTGTTCATTTCAGTTAGTTTGTCCCAAGACATATTATATTTTAAACCTATTTGAAATAAGTTGTCCCCGTCTAAAACTTTGTAAGATTTGGCCATAGCTTCAGCTTCAGCTTTCATAGCCATAGCTTCAGCTTCTGCTTTCATCATAGCTGCTTCTTTTGCTGCTTCCGCTTCTTTCATAGCTTTTTCTTTAGCCATAGCCGCTTCTTTCATAGCTGCTTCTTCAGCCATAGCTGCCTCTTCTGCAACTGTGTCTTCAACCATAACTTTAGTGACCATAGGTGTTTCTACCATTTCTTCCATTGGTTTGTTGCTGCTACATGCTACAAGTGATAAAGCTGCCAATAATATTAATAATTTTTTCATAAAATTCCTCCTAATTAGTATTTTGTTAATATGAGTATAGTTTATAATTAGACAATAGTCAATTATATCTGCTATAATATTTTTTTATTTTAAAATTTTGTATTTAGATTTAATTTAAGATTAACTTATTAGGTCTATTTCTGAATATGTTTCATATCTTGTTGGAATACCTGATTTTAAAGGATCATATTTATACTCACATTCAATATTTAAAATAGTATTTTGAGGTTCATCTAAATAATTTTGACTCCACTTTAAGAGTTCATCAACCATTGGAAGATCGATCATATATTTATCTGCAATCCATTTTATAATAACAAGACCATAAAATATATCATCTGTAAAAAATCTACTATTTTTATCTAAGATATATCTTTCTCCTGATTTCATTACTGGAGTTTTTATTTGTCGAAGAGTTTTAGAATTTACTAGGGAATCTTTTACATTTTTATTTGAAGAATTATTTGTAAATTTTTCTAGATCTAAGTAATTTAACATATACTTAAAAGAAACAGTTGGATATAACTCTCTTATTTTTTGTCTTATTTTTTCATAGTCCTCATCTAATTTCTTTAATATATTAGCAGAACTATCATCAAAATCTCTATAAAAATAAGGAATTTCATCTAAAGTTTTCCAACCTTTCTTATCTTTTAAATATAATCCATACATACGTGAGATATGAATTATTTGATTACTTACTGACAAAGTTAATGATAAAAAATTATCTGCTTGACAGGTTTTACCAATTCCGGGCCATTCAAAAGAGATCTCTGTAAATAATTTTTTATCTAATTCATGAAACTTATCTTTTGGAAAAACAGATACGATATTATTATGTTTAGAACCATAAGTTATCCCTACTGAGCCATATTCCTTAGTACGACAGATAAAAGGTATCAGTCCATAAGAAAAATAAACTAATTTATTTAAAGAAAATTTTTGTATAATCTCATCATAGATCCAATTAACTCCCCCTTGACCATAGATGGTTCCAAGCCAT
>DDQV01000186.1 GCA_002342785.1 Fusobacteriaceae bacterium UBA2433
TATTATTATTCTTAAGGGATTAAAATTATATTGACTTTTTGATTATAAAAACATAAAATACTATACTAAAATATATAATTGGGTGAGTACACACTAAATATTTTTATATTGTTTTATGACTTTTGTCTTGGTTTGATAGAAATTAAATAAACAGCAAGATGCTGTATAAAAGGGGGAAAAAATGAACATAGGTTTTATTATAGATGAGTGGGATAGATTAAATCCGGCTAAAGATTCCACACTAAGAATGATTCATGAATGCTGTGCAAGGGGTCACAATGTAGGTATTTTATATCCTTATAATCTTACAATAAGAGATAATGTAACTTACGGTTTTGTAAAGGTATTAAAAAAAGAAAGTTATGCACTTAATAATTTTGCAAGCTTCCATAAAAAAATGAAATTTAATGAGAAAATGATGCCTATAAACGCATTTGATGCATTATTTTTAAGAAAAGATCCTCCAGTAGATTCAATCATGTTGAATTTTTTAGATTCAGTTAAGGATGAAGTTTTTATAGTAAATGATATAGATGGAATCAGAAAAGCTAATAACAAACTTTATACAACAACTTTTCATGATCCAGAAGATGAATTTCTTCCAAAGACCTATGTGTCAAAAAATACAGAATATTTAAAGGGGATAATAGAAAAATCAACTGAGGAAAGGATGATATTAAAACCTCTTGATGGTTATGGGGGAAGTGGAGTAATTGTAATTGAAAAAAGTGCCAGTAAAAATTTGAGTTCCCTCTTAGATTTTTATATAAATGGAAAGACTGGTAAACATTATGTGATAGTACAAGAATATATCCCTGAAGCTGAAAATGGTGATGTTCGGGTAATGATGTTAAATGGAGAACCTATAGGAGCGTATAGAAGGGTTCCTTCAGAAACAGATAATAGATCTAATATTCATGCTGGAGGAACTGCACAAAAATATATACTAACAGACCATGACTTAAAGATGTGTAGAAGGATAGGAAAAAAACTTGTTCAAGATGGACTTTATCTAGTAGGTTTAGACATCATTGCAGGGAAACTTATAGAGGTAAATGTTCAAAGTCCTGGGGGAATAGTAAATATAAATAAGATGAGTAAAAATAAGATTGAAAAAAATATCATAGATTTTGTTGAAGAAAAGGTCCAAGAGATAGAAGATTTTTTTAATATGAAAGAATTTAGATTAAATAGAAGGAGAATATTTAAAAAAGAGGTGTTCAGTGGAAAAATTGAAGATTGATGAAATCATTGAAAATATTAGAAACTTTAAACCCTTTAGATGTATCTCTGAATCAGAAGGATTTTATATAGAGGTAGAAAGTTATCTACCTTATATTGGTGGGGCAATACATAGTGGTCATAAATTAAGAAAGGAGATTGAGTCTAAGTGTAACCTTTCAGAGTTTGAGAGATGGCAAGAGGAGGATCCCTATACAGATATCTTTATCAAAAGTCTTCCTATAAAAATAATAGGTTTAGATAGTAGATATGAATATGATCTAAATAGAGATAAAGAAAATTGTATCTATGAAGATGCATGGGGAAAAAAAGTCTGGTCTACAGAACTAACTAAAAAAGAGAAAGCTCTATCTCTAGATAAGTATGATGAATTTTATTTAGTTGTAGGAGAACTCATTAAAACATTGGAATTTATGTATGAAAAAGTATATGTTTATGATATACATTCTTATAATTACAAGAGAGATAGTTATGCAGGAAGGGATCTTCCTTTATTTAATTTAGGTACTACAAATCTTTCTAAAGATAAATTTTCTGAAGATATAGAAGTTTTTTTAAATCTTTTATCAAAGATTAAAATAGAAAAACATAAAAATTATACTGCAGAAAATGATATATTCAAAGGAAAAGGTAATTTTTCAAAATTTATTATGAAAAAGTTTTCTAAGACAGCAGTTTATGCTCTAGAGATTAAAAAAGTTTTTTGTGATGAAAATACAGGAGAATCCTATAAAGAAATTATAGATAATATTAAAGAAGAGTTAAATAAAGTTATAAAAATCCATATAAAAGATCTTCAAGAAGGATTTAGTATTCATTTTTTAAATAATTTTTGTGGAAATACAAATGATCTTTCTTATGAGGAATCAAAAAAGATCTGTGACCTTGTCAGTGAAAATTTTAGAAAGAGTAATGAAGGGGAATATTCTAAAGATGAAATTGAAAAACTTGTATCTACAAGAACTCCAGAGGCAATTATTGAGAGAAATAAAAAGGGACTTCTTATTTATTTTAAAAATAAAAAAGACCAAGTAATAGCTTGTGGAAGTGTCTCTATGAGGGATAAAAATCCAGAGGCAAAACTTTTAAATGTAAGTAAAAACTATAGAGGTAGAGGATTTGCACAAAAAATATGTGATCTAAGGGAAGATTTTTTAAGAAAATTAGGATTTGATAGATTATACATAGAAAGTTTAAAGTTTGAAAATACAATTAGATTTCATACTAAAAGAGGATTTATTTTTGCAGAGACTGATAGACCTTTGAAATACAGTGTTTATATGTGTAAGAAACTTTTCTAATAAGTTTAGAAAATTAAAAATAATATTAGAGAGCTCCTTGAATTATTTTAGAAGCTCTTTTTTTTTGTATAACTTCTATTATTTTTTTAAAGGAAAAACTAATCCAAAAATGTATATAGATATGAGTTAAAAAATATAGTGATGGGAGTGTGGCTATGGAGAATATTTTTGAAGAAAAAATAAATCTTGGGATTTCTGCTTGTATGTATGGAGCTAAAGTTCGATATAATGGAAAGGGAAATGATATTCTAGGATATTTAAAAAGGGAAAAAGGCGATTTTTTTTGGACTCCTGTATGCCCAGAAGTTATGTCCGGATTAGGAGTTCCTAGGACTGCTATTAGATTAGTAGGTGGAAATGGATTTGATTTTTGGAAGGGAGATTCACAGGTAAAAAATAGAGCAGGAAAAAATGTTAGTGGGATGATAAAAGCTGGAACTCTATCTTGCTTTGAAACTTTAAAAAGAGTTGATATAGATGCATTTATATATATGGAGGGAAGTCCTACTTGTGGAATCCATCGAACGACTTTAAGAAAGGAAAGTTTGGGAAAACCACCTGGGGTTTTTGGAGCTTTACTTTTAAAGGAACAAATATTTTTAATTCCAGCTTTAGATCTACAGAGCCCCTTAAGATGGTGGGACTGGAAGAGACGACTAGTAGCTTTTATTTGGCTTAAAAGAAAAGATATAGAGAGTAGTTCTGAGTTTATTCAATGTTGGGATATTTTAAAAGTCCTTTCCCAAGAGATTGATGAAGAAAATACTAAAAAGATAGATGATAGGGTAAAAGCTTTTTCTGATGAAACTACTCTAGAGGAGTTAAAGAAGATGCAGATAGATATTTTAGATATTTTAAGAACTCCTTCTAGTACAGAAAAGATAAAAAAATGGTTATGGAAAAATTATATTTTTTTAAAAGATACATATAATTTAGAAGTAGAAAAAGTATGTGATCCTGAATATCTAAGAGGTGTAACTCATGTAGCTTCAGAGATATTAGAAGTAGAATTAAAAGCCAGAAAGATGAAAAAACTTTTTAGAAGCTCACCTATAAATTATATTCCAAAGAGGTAAAAAAAGGAGAAAATTATGAATAAAATAATTATAACTATAGTATTATTAATTATGATCTCTGGCTGTAATAGTAAGAAAAATATAAGATTAGAGGATAATTTTTAAAAAAAATTTTCAATTGAAAGATATCTAGGAAAATGGGATGAAGTTGCGAGGACAGATAATAAGTTTGAAATGGGACTTACAGATGTAACTGCAGAATATATAATAGAAAAAAATAATATTATAGTTATTAACAAGGGATGGGATGAAAACAAACAAATTTGGAAAACTAGTAAAGGGTATATAAAGGAAACTTCCCAGTTAGGAAGGTTAAAAGTATCATTTTTTAGACCTTTTTATGGTAGTTATAATATTCTTTATATTGATAAAGACTATAAATATGCTTTAGTTGGAGGAAATAAAAGTGAATATCTATGGATATTAAAGAGAAGAAAAGAACAAATGCCTAAGAAATTACTAGACGAATATTTAGATATAGCAAAAAAACTAGGTTATGATACAAAAGGAATGATATTTAAAAAATAATAATAAAGAAAAACCCTATAATAGAGACACTAAAAAATAGTATAATCTTATAGGGTTTTTTTGTATTTTTATAGAATATTTAAAAGTAAAATTTCATTGATAAATATATCTACCACTGTTTTATCAAATTGTGTTCCACTATATTTTTTTAATTCAGAAATTGCTTCCTCTAAAGATAATGGATTTAAATTATAGGGCTTCTTTGAAGTCATCATATCAAAGGAATCAGCTACTGAAATTATTCTAGATTCAATAGGAATTTGATCTCCATATATTTTATTTGGATATCCTTTACCATCTATTCGCTCATGGTGGTGGAGAACTCCAGATGATAATCTAGAATATTTTTGAGAACTACCTAGCATCCTACTTCCAGAAAGGGGATGTTGTTCTACAATTGTTCTTTCTTCATCTGTTAACTTATCTGGTTTATTTAATATATTTAGATCGATAACAATTTTACCAATATCGTGGATCAATCCTATAGTTTTGATATCATTAATAATTGTTTTTGAAAATCCCATCTTTTCAGCGATCAAACCAGAAATTTTTGAGACTCTCACAGAGTGTTCCTTAATATCAACACTTTTTTCAAAAAGTGTATTCATTATTATATCGATAGTTTCACCTCGGACACTATCAACCTTTAAAAGTTTATTCTGATACATTAATTTTTCAGCTATAATAAATACTTCATTTATATTTTCTTTTTCCTTGTTTTTAGTATCTGCACCAAATGAAATAGATAGACTTCCATATTCAAAAAAAGTTTCTTTAATATTTTTTTCAATTTTGTCGATCAATTTTTCTGCAATATCTATCTCTGAATTAGGTAAAAGTATAATAAATTCATCTCCACCCCATCTAGCTCCAATATCATCTTCACGAATATTTTGTGAGATAATATCTCCAATAGTTTTAAGGAGTTTATCCCCAGCATAGTGACCAAATGCATCGTTAACTAACTTTAAACCATTGACATCTCCCATAACTATAGATAATGGAAGATTATTAGGACTATCTAAAGTTTTTAATTGCTCTTCAAAAAATCTTCTATTATATAGTCCAGTTAATTGATCATGATAACTTAAATAATTTATCTTTTTTTCTCTTTCTAGTCTTTCAGTTATATCTGTAGCAATACTCATAGCTACAGCTCTACCATCAGGAAGATTTCCAATATATCCTGAATTAAAATCCCAGATAAGTTCCCGATTATCTTTGGTAGTTACTCTAAATTGATTAAAATGCTGGATATTTGGATATTCATATAATTTTTTAATAAATTTTAAAACCTCATCCTTATCTTTATTATAGGCTTTTGTTATCCATTGAGATATTGTTGGAATATCTGATATTGTATAATGAGTTAGTTTAGTGAGAGCTTTACTTATATTTAAAACAGTACCATCTTCAGTATGGATGATGATTGGAAGGGGTGCATTTGTGATACTATTTTCAAATATATTTCCAGCTAGTATAAGGTCATTTAAATATTTTTGTGCAAGTTCTTTTTCATGTATCAGTTCTTGGTTTTGTTTTATTTTTTCAGTTATATCTTGAGCAAAAACCGTAGCTCCAATTACCTTGTTTTCATTATTTAGTATAGGACTAAAGTACGCTTCAAAAATTTTTTTTTGTTTTTCACCATATTCTTCAATTATAGAATAAGACCTACCTGAAAATGCTAAATCATAATTTTTTTTAGCTCTATTTTTATCTTCTATAATATTCATATAGTCTAAAATATTTTTACCAGTTTCAATATCTTGGTTATAGATATTTTTTATAACTTTTCTATGAAATTCATTGTAATAAAGATAGGAATAATTTTTATCTATAGCTAAGATAATTATATTGTTAAAACTTTTAAGGCAAGATTTTAATAAAATTTCAGATTTTTCTATTATATTATTTTTCATTTGAAGTTCTTTATTGGCTGAAATTAGTTCTATTGTTCGTTGTTCTTTTTCAAGTTTTATTTTACCATCTCTCATAATAAATATTATTCCACTTAGTAGTGAAAATGTAAAAAAAGAAAAGAAAAGAATTTTTTTTGTTTTTTCTTCTTTTATAATTAAGTTTGAATAAGATTTAGTGCGACCAAAAGTCATATACCATCCAAAGTGATCTAAGGAGATTGGTTTTATTGTATCGATAGGATCATAAAATTTATTACCAAATAATATCTTATTATTTTTATCTTTTATTTGAAAAGATATGTCGTTATACTTACTAGAATTGTTAAGATGAAATAATCCTGATGTTTTTAGGACCACATTTATTAATCCATAAAAATCTCCGTCATCATAGTAGATAGGGTATCTAATCACAACGATATTTTTTGTTTTATCTTGTCTCATTGGATATGGTCCGTTAATAACAATTTCATTATTGTTAATAGCTCTTGTGACTGCTTTAATAACTCTTTTTCTTTTATCTTTAAGGAGGTCATATTCAGCTAGATTATTATTTTCAATGGGAAAAATAAATTTTTGAATAGCATTTGGTGCAATTGATATATTTTCTATGGATTCATCATTTTCAAATAATCCAGAAGAAAATAGATAGAACTCATTATAGTCAATACCACCTTTAGTTTTATTTTTTTCAATAAAATCTTTCATCATTTCAATTTTATTTATATAAA
>DDQV01000022.1 GCA_002342785.1 Fusobacteriaceae bacterium UBA2433
TTTATTTTGTCAGAGAGAATATATTTATACACTAAAAAATACGGTATAAAAACCACTACAGTTTAATATACATTTAGATTATCTTTTTATTTTTAATCTTTTTTTTCAATTTTTTTACAATGATTGTTTGTTGGAACTGAGATGTTCCAGAAATAATTATTTAAAGATCCATAAAATACTAAGGTCGAAATATCTCGTTAATATGTTTATTTATATCTCTAATAATTTTAAAATGAGTTGGAAGTTAAAGAGTGAATGGGAATAAATGTTTATTTTATTAAATGTAATAAAAATCACCTAATATATCCTTTTTCAGATTCTAAAAGTTCCATTATAACTTCATCCAGAAGTTTATTAGCTACTCAGGCTCAATTAAATCTTAGTTTAAACATAATTCCTCTCCTTTAAAAATTTATTTATATATCTATTTATAACATTTTTTAATAAAATTGTCATTAAAAAATGAAAATTAATCAAAAAAATTCACAATAAATCATAAATTTTTAGTTCTATTTCATCTGTAAATAAAAAAACTACATCTTATAAATATCCGCTTTTAACGCTATTTTTATAAGATATAGCTATTTTTTTAATGTTCTACTCTATTTCTACCATTATTTTTTGCTTTATATAATAAAGTGTCTGCTCTTTCTAAAAGAGAGTTTAAAGTATCATTGGGAATTTTTTCTACAACTCCCATACTAACAGTAATAATAATTTCATGTTTCCAAGTCATTTTTTCTATAATTTCTCTTAATCTTTCTGAAATTATTATTCCTTCATTTATACTTTTATTAGGTAACAAGATTAAAAATTCCTCTCCACCATATCTACCAAACATATCTGTTTTTTTTATATTTTTTAATATAATTTCAGACATATTTTTTAAAACTATATCTCCAAATAAATGCCCAAAATTATCATTTACTTTTTTAAATCTATCTAAATCCAACATAATTAAAGAAAAATTTTGATCAAATATTTTTGATCTCTCTATTTCTTTTTCTATTAAATTAATAATAGCTCTCCTACTAAAACATCCTGTCAATGGATCTGTTTCAGATATATATTTTAACTCTTCCTCTCTTTTAATAATTTCATAACTCATTTTTTTTATAGACTTATTAATTAAATTTAATTCATTTTTTCCCTCTATTTTTTTATTTAACTCCTCAATATTTTTACTATAATCTCCTTTAGAAATATTTTTAATTATAATAGATAATTCATTTAATGAACTATCAAAATTTTTGCTTATAATTGTCAAAAGAATAATAATTGTGATTATAGTTATTAAGACTATTGTTATAACATAAAATCTTAATTCTATAATTGTACTATATACATCATTTTCATCAACGCATCCAATTAAAAGAACATTTAAATTTTCAATTTTTCTTGTATAATAATATTTTTTACCTGTAGGAGTTTTTTTTATAATCCTTAGATAATTTTTATAAAATAGATCCATTTTTGATATATAACCAAAATTTTCCTTATTATCTCCTCCATCGGCTAAAATTTTATTATTCCTATCAACTATAAAAAATGATCCTTTATTTCCAATTTTAAATTTTGAAATTTCTTGACCTATATAAGATAGATCGATCATTGCTACTAATACTCCATCTACCTTATTTTCAGATTTAATTTTTTTAGATAGTGTTATTATTGGAAGTCCTGAAGATATATGAAAGAAAACTTTTGATAGATAGATTCCTTTAGAATTAAGAGCACCTATATACCATGGTCTTATTGTAGGATCAAAATCTAGTGGTAAGTTTTGATCTTCTCCTTTATCATCAAATATCATCTTCTTGTCAAAACTCCCAAAACCTACAAAATTCATAGATTTTTCTAACCTACCTATGTCTTCCATATGTTTAATCAAATACTTAAATTTGTCTTCATTTTTTTCTTGAAGATTTAAAGTAGTTGACTCATTATCTTTTTCATTATATACATCTGTTAGATGTTCGAGAATTCCACTGACAGTATCAATTCCTGTTTGGACAGTTTTTACTATATTTTCATGTACCAGATCAATCTTTTCATCTTTTTCTTTTTTTATCTCTCCAGAAAACATAAAAAATGTAATTATTGAGATGATCAATATAGGTATAATTGCTGTAAAAAAAGTTAGAAAAAATATTTTTCTTTTTAAATTCATCTAACCACCTCCTACTAGTAGTAACATATTCTCTTAAATCATATTTTTCCTTTTTTTTTTTAGTATGTTATAATTAATCAAAAATAATAAAAAGGAGGGTATGATAAAAATATATTTATTTATCATACAAATATATCTATGAAAACAAATATTAATAAAAATATATTATTAGGAATTACTGGAGGAATAGCAGCCTATAAATCTGCTAATATCTGTTCTCTTTTAAAAAAAAATGGATATAATGTAAAGGTAATCATGACAAAAAATGCTACTGAAATAATAACTCCCCTTACACTAGAAACTCTTTCTAAAAATAGAGTAGCTGTAGATATGTGGGCAGAAAAATCAAATATAGATGTAGAACATATAAACTTAGCTGACTGGGCTGATCTAGTTTTAATTGCACCAGCTACATATAATATTATTGGAAAGGTAGCAAATGGTATAGCCGATGATATGCTCTCTACTGTGATCTCTGCAACATGTGCTCCTACTTATTTTGCTTTAGCTATGAATGTAAATATGTATAATAACCCTATCCTAAGAGATAATATTAAAAAATTAGAAAAATATAATTATACTTTTATCGATGCAGATTCTGGGCAACTTGCATGCGACTGGGTAGCTAAGGGAAGACTCAAAAAAGAAACTGATATAGTTGATATTATCAATAATCATTTTAAATCTTTAGAAAAAGAAAAATTTTTGAAAGGAAAAAATATACTTATCACAGCTGGTCCTACTGAAGAAGCCATCGATCCTATCAGGTATCTCAGCAATCGTTCTACTGGAAAGATGGGATACGCTCTAGCAAGTGCAAGTGTTAAGTTAGGTGCTAATGTTACCTTGATCAGTGGACCAACTAATCTTGAAATACCCCATGGTGTAGAATTTATTTCTGTAAAAAGTGCTGATGATATGTATAAAGCTGTCTTTACTAAATTTGAAAAAATAAATATTGCTATTGGTTGTGCTGCTGTAGCAGATTATAAAATAAAAGAATATTCAACTTCTAAAATTAAAAAAAATGATGAAGATTTAGTTTTTGAATTAACTAGAAATCCTGATATCCTCATGGAGATGGGAAAAAAAAAGAAGGATCAAATTCTTATTGGATTTGCAGCTGAGTCAGACGACCTTATTGAAAATGCTATGAAAAAATTAAAGAAAAAAAATCTAAATCTAATCGTAGCTAATTCTACTAAGGCCTTTGGAAATGAGAGTAATGAAGTATTCTTTATTGATAAAGATAGAAATATTTCAGAGATTCCACAAATGAAAAAATACGATCTTGCATTCAAAATTTTAGAAACATTAAAATAAATTTTCTTTGTTTTATTTTAATATTATCTCAATTTTTTTAGTAAATTTCCTTACCATTCTAAAATCTATAATACAATATAGTGATTAAAAATATTATTTTTTGGTTATTTGCGGTATAATTTAATATACTAGCGAAATTTCTTCTGAAACAAAGTCAAGAAGTAAAATATTTTAAATTAAAGGAGGTTTAGAAATTGAAAAACATAACTATAATTGGAGGTAGTAATAGCACCCATGTGATAGCACCCTTATTAGCAAATAGAGGATTTAGAGTCACTATTTTAACAAGAAAATCTGATCTTTGGAAAGATACTTTAGAAGTTGAATTCCAATCTGAAGATGGAGAAGTAAAAAGAAAAATAAAAGGAAAAATTCATTTAATAACAAACAATGAAAAAAAAGCATTGGAAGATGCTCAAATAATCTTACTATGTATACCTGTATCTGAATATTTTAAAGTCCTTTTAAGAATCGGAAAACATATCCCAAAAGATAAAGAGGTATGGCTTGGAACCATCTATGGTCAAGGGGGAGTTAATTGGATCTATGATGAGATTATACAAAAATTTTCTTTAAATAAATTAGTTTATTTTTCTTATGGACTGATACCTTTTATCTGTCGTACTAAGGAATATGGCTCAGTAGGGATAACTTATGGTTCTA
>DDQV01000023.1 GCA_002342785.1 Fusobacteriaceae bacterium UBA2433
TTTTCTGAAATTATCAAAAGTATATTAAGTAATAAAGGATTGTCTAACTATCTTATGAATATCATAGCTGAAAAAGTCTATGAAGAGATGCAATAATAATAAAGATAACCAAAAAGCTTTATCAAATAAAAAATAAAAAAAGATATACACTTTAATTTTGTATATCTTTTTTCATTATATTTGTTAAAATATTTTAATAAATATAATAATTTTGTTGACAAAGTTTACACTAAGGAATATAATTGACTCGTCAATCATTGATTAGTCAATTGAAAAAGGAGAGTACTTATGAAAATTAAAGATCATGTTATATCAAACAATATAGAATTTAAAAATAGATTGGTAATGCCTCCAATGGCAACAGCAAAAGCTGATGACAATGGACATATTACAAAAGAAAGTCTAAATTATTATGAAGACAAAACTTCTTGTAAACTTTTTTCAGCAGTTATTATAGAGCATAGTTATGTTGACAAAAGAGGTAAGGCTCATAACAATCAATCTTCAATCTCAAATGATTCAGATATTGAAGGTATGAGTAAACTAGCAAAAGTTATTAAAAATAATGATGCTTTAGCAATATTACAAATATCCCATGCAGGAAGTGCAGCAAAAAAAGATGTTATAGGTATGAGCCCTGTTTCTCCTTCTTGTATTTTAAACCCCACAAATAAAAGTTCTGATCTTCCAATTGAGCTCAGCATATCCCAAATAGAAGATATAAAAAATAAATTTATAGATTCTGCAGTAAGGGGAAAATTAGCAGGTTTTGACGCTGTTGAACTACACTCTGCCCATGGATATTTATTAAATCAATTTTTATCTCCCCTTACTAATAAAAGAAAAGATGAATATGGTGGAGATATCTATGCTAGAGTAAAACTACATATTGACATTATCAAAGGAATTAGAGAAAAACTTGGAAAAGATTATCCTATACTTTTACGAATGGGCGCAGGAGATTTTATGGAAGGTGGCCTTTCAAAAGAAGATTCTGTAATTGCTGCAAAAGAATTTGAAAAAGCAGGGATTGATGTTATAGATATATCTGGAGGAATGTGTTTTTACGCTATAGAAGATACAAGACCAGGATATTTTGATGTTGTATCTAAACCTATTTTTCAAGCTGTAAACATTCCTGTTATTTTAACAGGGGGAATAAAAAAAGGTACAGATATTATAGATATCCTTAATAAAAATGTATGTGACCTTGTGGGAATAGGTAGGTCAGTTTTTAAAGATTCAGATTGGATGAGTAGAGAATTAAAGGATTTGAAAATATGAAATTAAAAGCATTTAGTAATATGTTGTTAAAACTAAAGATTGTTGAACAAAAACTCACAAAAGAATTTGAAAAAAGTACTGGATTTAGTCTTACAAGATATAAGATCTTAATATATCTTGAAGATGAAGGGAAAAGTTCTCAAGCAGAAATAGCTACTCATCTTAGAATAGATCCTGCAGCTATAACAAGACATCTAAAAATTTTAGAAGAAAAATCCTATGTTGAAAGAAATAGAAATAAAAAAAATACAAGAGAAGTAATTGTTTCCCTTACACCTTTTGCAAGAACTGAACTTACTAAATGTAGTGACGAACAAAGTGAAAATCAGAGTGAGCTCCTTGTTCCTTTTAAATTAGATGAAATTGAAAAACTTATGGAAATACTTGAAGAAATTGAAAATAAATTATAGTTTAGTAACTTATAAAAAGGAGTACAATTATGAAAAAGAATATAAAAAATAACGATTTTAAAGATATTGTTTTTAATAGACATTCTATTAAAAACTTTGATAGTAATGTAAAAATAAGTCATGAAGAGATGCTAGAAATGATAGAAGAAGCAGCAAAAGCTCCATCTTCAGTTAACATGCAACCATGGAGATTTGTAGTAGTTGAATCAAAAGAAGGAAAGGAAAAACTTCGTCCTTTAATCAGATTTAATACAAATCAAAACGATACTTCCTCAGCTATGATTATTATTTTTGGTGACATGAAATGCTATGAAAAAGCAGAGAAAATTTATGGAAAAGCTGTGGAAAAAGGTTTTATGCCTGAAAATGTAAAAAAAGAATTAATGGATTTTTTTATGCCTTCTTATGAAAACGCAACAAGGGAAAAAATGAATGACCTTGTAAAAATTGATTCAAGTCTTTCAGCAATGCAACTTATGTTAGTTGCAAGAGCTCATGGATATGATACAAACCCTATAGGTGGATTTGAAGATGATCAATTAGCAGAAGCTTTTGGACTCGATCCAGAAAGATATATTCCAGTTATAATTATTGCTATTGGAAAAGCAGATTATACTTCATTTGAATCTGTAAGATTAGATGTAGAAGATATTGCATCTTTTAAATAGATAGAAAAAATGCTAAATCTAATGTTTATAATGAAAAAAAGGAGTGAGTGAGTAAATGAATATTTATAATTATAATCTTATCGATGTAAAAGGTGAAGAAGTTTCCCTTGAGAAATATAAAGGAAATATTTTAATAATAGTTAATACTGCTACAGGTTGTGGATTTACACCACAATACAAGGATCTTCAAAAACTTTATGAAGATTTTCATGAAAAAGGATTAGAAATAATTGATATCCCGTGTAATCAATTTGCAGGTCAAACACCTGGAACTGATGAAGAGATCCATGAATTCTGTACTTTAAATTTTGGAACTAAGTTTCCTCAAATGAAAAAATCTAATGTTAACGGAGAAGAAGCTCTTCCTCTATATAAATATCTTAAAGAACAACAAGGATTCAATGGTTTTGGTGAAGGAGCAAAGGCCCTTGCAATGGACTCAATGCTTGAAAAAATAGATAAGGACTATAAGAATAACTCCGATATCAAATGGAATTTTACAAAGTTTATTGTAGATAGAGAAGGAAATGTTATGAAACGTTTTGAACCTACTGAGAGTATGGAAGATCTTGAAACACTTATCAAAAATCTTATATAAAATATTAAAAGACTAACTTTAAAGTTGGTCTTTTTTGTTATTAATTTTCTAATCTTCTCTCATTTGCCCTCTAAGCCCCCTCTAAAAAGTTCCCCTTGTATTTATACATTTAGGGGAAATCTACCCCCTAGAATCAAGCCTTCTATCCTTGGTATTGCTGGGCTCTAGAGGTGAAAATTCAAAAAGGCTCAAAAGTAGCCTTAGTGGTATC
>DDQV01000024.1 GCA_002342785.1 Fusobacteriaceae bacterium UBA2433
TAAAAAGTATTAAAAAAATATTTAATAATTATGGTACAATAATTCCACATGATAATATTAATAAGGGAGGATACTAACGTTATGAAAAAAATTATTGTTATTTTATTAACTGTCCTTTCTTTGAATCTTTACGGAGAAACAGAGAAAGATAACAGTAATAAAAAAGCCTTTGATGTAGATGGAAATAAATATATAATTAGACCTTTATATGGAATTTCAACAGCATCAGATATAGGTGAATTATTAAGTTTTCAAAAATTTGAAAAAGATTTAAATGATAGTAAAATAGCTGGAATACAAGTGGAAAGATATGTTTACAAAAATCCATATGATCTTCCAATAAATATAACTTTGCAAAGTAGTTTTATTATTCATTTTAACAGTTATAGTGGCGATGAAAAAGATTATTATACAAATGATGATACCTATCAAATTAATTTTGGTGTAAAATTATACTGGACGGCATTTCCTTGGAATGATTATGTTCGAACAAGACTAGGAGTATCAGAAGGATTATCTTATGCAAGTAATATTAGCAATTTGGAAAGATCTAATCAATATAATGAAAATAATTCTAACTATTTAAATTATATAGACCTTACTCTTTCTTTTAATGCTAAAGATATTACAAAAGTAAGTAATTTAGAAGATACCTATGTTGGTATAGGTATCTCTCATAGATCAGGAATATTTGGTACTATTAATGGAGTAGACGGTGGATCAAATAATGTGACATTCTTTTTTGAAACAGAATTATAGGAGATAAATTATGAAAAAATTTGTATTATTTTTAAGTTTAATGATTTGCATAAGTATAACTAGTTTTACTGAGACTACAAATTTTCAGTTGGGATTAACTCCTACTTTAAATATAGGTCGAAATGAAAATATTAAAGGTTTACGTATCCCCGTATTTTTTGGAACCGCAGAAAAAGTTACAGGAGTTGATTTTAATTTATTTACTAGTGATGTAGATGAATTTGTAGGTTTACAAAGTGGAATTTTTTTAGGAGCAGGAATTTTTAATAAAGTTAATACTAAATTTAAGGGAGTTGGTCTAGGACTTGTTAATCTTCATGGTGGAGAAAGTAAAGGAGTTTTAATTGGAGTAACAAACTTTACAAATGAATTTGAAGGATTAAAAATAGGTGTATTTAATTATTCGAAATCTAATTCAAACTATGAATTGGGTGTAATAAATTATTCTAAAAAATCATTTCTTCAATTAGGTATCATAAATATTACAAATCAAATAAATGGTATTCAAATAGGCCTTTTAAATTTTTCTAATAATGGAATTTTACCAATGATGCCTTTTTTAAATTTTAATTTGAAACTTTAAAAATAAAATATAAACCAAAACTGAACTATATAAAATAATTAAATAAAAGAGAGGGAAACTATGAAAGATAGGGAAACTATGAAAGATAGACAACTTTTAAGTGAATTTGCACATGTTATAAACTCTGATAGATATCAATATACAGAAAGTGATGTTTTTTTAAAAGAAGGAATGCAAAATAGAGTAGCTGTTTTTGACATGTACTTTCGTAAAACAGAAGATGGTGGCTTAGCTGTAGTTTCTGGAATACGTGAAGTAATTAAATTAATAGAAACTTTAAATACTACCAGTGAAGAAGAGAAAAGAAAATATTTTTCTCCTATTATCCATGAAGAAGAATTATTAGAATATTTAGTGAAGCTTAAATTTACCGGTGATATATTTGCCATGAGAGATGGAGAAATTGCATATCCTAACGAACCAATTATAACTATAAAAGCACCTATAATTGAGGCTAAAATCTTAGAGACTCCTATTTTAAATATAATGAATATGCAGATGGCTATAGCTACAAAATCTTCCCGTGTAACCAGAGCTGCTTATCCTACTCCTGTTTTGTCTTTTGGAAGTAGACGTGCTCATGGATTTAATTCTGCTGTAGAAGGTAATAAAGCTGCGTATATTGGAGGATGTACTACTCATTCAAATATTGTTACAGAATATAAATATGGAATTCCTAGTGTAGGAACTATGGCACATTCATATATTCAAACTTTTGGTGTTGGAAGAGATGCAGAAAAAGAATCTTTCGATAAATTTATAAAAAATAGAAAAGATGGGAATAGTCCCCTTATTTTACTAATTGATACCTATAATACCTTGAAGATAGGAATTCAAAATGCTATAAATTCATTTAAAGACAATGGAATAGACGATTCTTATAAGGGAACTTATGGAATAAGGATAGATTCAGGTGACTTAGCATATTTATCTAAAAAATGTAGATTTTTATTAAATGAAGCATCTTTATATAAAGCTCAAATAGTTCTTACTAATGGGTTAGATGAAAATTTAATTAGAGCCTTAAAAGAACAGGGTGTAGAAGTTGATTCTTATGGCGTAGGAGATGCTATTGCTGTAAGTAAATCAAATCCTTGTTTTGGAGGTGTCTATAAAATTGTAGAAATTGATGGAGAATCAGTAATAAAATTATCTGAAGATGTTATTAAAATATCTAATCCTGGTTTTAAAGAAGTCTACAGACTCTACGATAAAAATAATCTAGCTTATGCAGATTTAATAACTTTAGTTAATAAAGATAAAGACAAAAAAATGTTAATAAATAATCATACTATAGAACTTATGGATGAAAATTATGATTTTAAAAGTGTTAGTCTAGTTAGTGGTCAATATAGTTTTAAAAAACTCACGAAAGTATATGTGCAAGATGGTGAAATAACAAATGAATACTTAAAATTGAAAGATGTAAAAAATTCAAGAGATTATTATTTAAAAGAGTTAGAAAAAATATCTACGGAGAGAAAGAGATTAGAAAATCCTCACAAATATAAAGTAAACTTATCTCAAGATTTAAAAGAATTAAAATATAAACTTATAAATAAAATTTCTAAACAAATTAAAGGTGAAATATAAAAAAATTTAAAGAAGCTAAAAAATTAATTTTTTTAGCTTCTTTTTTGATTTTAAATCATAACAATTTTAAATATATTTAAACTAATTGACAAGTTTAAATACATATTTAATAACTTTTAATTTCAATATAAACTGGTAATCTTATTAAGATTATGGTATTATTTTCACATATACTGTTTTTTATAAAGGAGGAAAACATGGTTAAAATTTTGTTAGGAATTTTATTATTAATGGGATTATGGTATCTTGGAATTTTTATTAAAGATTATAAAGAATTTAAAAAAAGTGATAAAGTAGAAAAAGAAAATAAAGTGGTTTTAAGTAGTATTGGATTTGTTCTTTGCTTTTTTGATACTCTTGGAATAGGTGGATTTGCTCCTATGACTGCTATATTTAAACAATTTAAATTAGTGAATGATAGGATTATTCCAGGAACGTTAAATGCCGCTATGACAATACCTATTATTGTTGAAGCTCTTATTTTTATCAAAGATGTAAAAGTAGACTTAATTACTTTAGTTTCTATGTTAGTGGCCGCTACTTTAGGTGCTATTTTAGGTGCAGGATATGTATCTAAATTAAATGAAAAAAAAGTACAACTTTATATGGGAATAGCTTTGATAATTGTCGCTTTAATTATGTTAGCTGGTAAGTTAGGAGTACTTCCATCTGGTGGAGATGCAGTTGGACTTACTGGTATTAAATTAATAATAGCAATCGTAGGTAATTTTATTTTAGGAGCACTTATGACTTTAGGAATAGGACTTTATGCTCCTTGTATGGCGTTAGTATATGCTCTTGGTTTGAGTCCATTAGTAGCTTTTCCTATTATGATGGGATCATGTGCATATTTAATGCCTGCAGCTACTGCTAAATTTATTCGTGCTGGAGCATACCATAGGGGTGCTACTTTATGGGGTACAATATTTGGGTCAATCGGAGTTATCGTTGCAGCTTATTTAGTTAAGTCATTACCTATAAGTATTTTAACTTGGATTGTTATAGGAGTCGTTCTTTATACCTCATTAAATTTATTAAAAGATTCTTTTTCATCTAATAAACAAGAAACTATAAACGCTTAATAAAATTAGTTCATAAAAAGAATAAAATTCTTTTTATGAACTTTATTTTTTTATGATTTCATTTTATTCACTGTATTTCTTTTGATTGAAATTTTTAATAGTTTATGTTAAAATTGTCAGATATAATAAGCGATAAAGAGGAGATGGATATGAAAAAAAGAATAGTTTTTGATAAAATTAGAGATATGAAATATATTTCTCATTTAGATACTATAAGATTCTTGGAAAGACTCTTTAAAAAAACAGGTATCAATATCAAGCATTCAGAAGGATTTACACCTAGACCAAAATTATCCTTTGGAAATCCTGTATCATTAGGAGATGAAACATATAATGAACTAATGGATGCTGAGATTATCTCTGAGCTATCCAATGAAGAAATATTAGATCTTCTAAATTTAAATTCACCTGATGGATTTTATTTTCATGATATCTATGATGTCCCTAAAAAATCTGCAATAGCTAATGACTTTGATATTTTAGTTTATGAAATTGAAGGGGATGAAACGAATATAGATTCCTTAGAAAAACTTTTAAATTCTGATGAAATTATCGAAATAAGAGAAAAAAAAGGAAAAACTCAAGAGAGAAATTTAAAAGATAAAATAGGTAACTTTAAAAGAGTTGAAAATAAGATTTTTTTAGAACTATATGGTATTTCTCCTAAGAGCTTATTTACAATGGCTGCATTAGACAGTAAAAATCTAGACATAAAAAGAATGGGATATAAAAAATAAAAATATGGAGGGATAGACATGTTAGATTTAAAGTATATCAGAAATAATATTGAATTTTTGAAAGGAATTTTAGTAAATCGAAATGCCAATATAGATTTAGATAGATTTGAACAATTAGACGAGGAAAGAAGAGAATTATTATCAGAAGTAGAAACTTTAAAATATCAAAGAAATAATGCTTCACAAGAAGTTGGAAAATTAAAAAGAGCTGGAGAAGATGCATCTCACATTATCGAAGAGATGGGATCTGTAAGTTCAAAAATTAAAGAAATAGATAAAAAACTCTCTGTAATAGAATCAGAGATTAGATATTATCAAATGACTATCCCAAATGTATATCATGAATCTACACCTGTTGGTAATGATGATACAGATAATATTTTAGTTAGAACTTGGGGAGAACCTACAAAATTTAATTTTGATGTTAAACCTCATTGGGAATTAGGAGAAGAGTTAGAAATACTTGATTTTGAAAGAGGAGTAAAATTAGGAGGATCTAGATTCACTTTGTATAGAGGTGCAGGAGCCAGATTAGAAAGAGCTCTGATAAATTTCATGTTAGATTTACATACTACAGAACACGGTTATACTGAACATCTTACACCAATTTTAGTAAAGCCTGAAATATGTGAAGGAACAGGTCAACTTCCAAAATTTGGCGATGATATGTATAAAACTGAAGATGATATGTATTTAATTTCTACTTCAGAAATAACTTTAACAAATATTCATAGGGGAGAAACTTTAGCAGAAGCTGATCTACCTAAATACTATACTGCATTTTCACCTTGTTTTAGAAGGGAAGCAGGATCATATGGTAGAGATATCAGAGGATTAATTAGACAACATCAATTTAATAAAGTTGAGATGGTAAAATTAAGTCTCCCTAGTGACTCAAATGAAGAATTAGAAAAAATGGTTGTAAATGCGGAGACTGTTTTACAAAAATTAGGATTACCATATAGAGTAGTTCAACTTTGTACAGGTGATATCGGATTCTCAGCAACTAAAACATATGATTTAGAAGTATGGTTACCATCTGAAAACACGTATAGAGAGATCTCATCTTGCTCTAATTGTGGAGATTTTCAAGCTAGAAGAATGGGACTTAGATTCAAGCCTTCCGATAATGGAAAAAGTGAATTTGTTCATACATTAAATGGATCTGGATTAGCTGTAGGAAGAACTTTATTAGCAATTATGGAAAATTATCAACAAGCAGATGGAAGTTTTTTAATTCCTGAAGCTCTTAAACCATATATGGGTGGATTAGATGTTGTTAAAAAGTAGTATAGGTTTTATTTTTCTACTTACTATTTTGACATCTAATATATATATATTAATAATAGTAGCAGGTTTGATGATTTTTTCAAACCTGCTATTTAACAAAAATTTAAAATATTACATCAAAAAAATGAAATATGTTTTTCTTTTTTATCTTACTACAATATTATTTCAATTATTTATGATTCAAGATGGAGAAGTGATATTCAAATTTTATAATTTTTATATTACATGGAGAGGAATTATCCAAATTGGAATTAATTTTTTAAGAATTTTTGATATATTACTTATTTCGTGGCTAATAAATGCACAAAATATATTTACTGGTAGACTTCAAAGATACAATGAATTAATTGATACTATTCTGGAATTAATTCCAGAAGTTTTTGTTCTATTTAAGAAAAAAATGAAATTCAAATCATTTTTTAGACATATTTTAAAGCAAATAGAGAGTAAAATATAATCTTTGAAAAGATTGCTTTTATATATTAAATTTGGTATTATTAAAGAGTAGAAAAATTTAAATATAATAGAGGAGGAATTATGAAATATAATTACAAAGATTTAGGATTAGTAAACACTAAAGAAATGTTTGCTAAAGCAAATAAAGAAGGGTATGCAGTACCAGCTTTCAATTTTAATAACATGGAACAAATGTTAGCAATCGTAGAAGCTGCAGCATTAAAAGGGTCTCCAGTTATATTACAATGTTCAGGTGGCGCTAGAAGCTACATGGGAAAACCAGTAGTTCCTTTATTAGCTAAAGCCGCTGTAGATGTAGCTAGAGAAATGGGATCGGATATCCCTATCGCTTTACATTTAGATCATGGTTCATCTTTTGAACAAGCTAAAGATTGTATCGAATGGGGATTTTCTTCTGTAATGATTGATGCATCTCATTTTCCATTTGAAAAAAATATTGCGGAATCTAAAAAAGTTGCTGAATATGCACATGCAAATGATATAACTGTAGAAGCTGAATTAGGTGTTCTAGCTGGAATTGAAGATGAAGTTACAGCTGAAGAACATATCTTTACACAACCACATGAAGTAGAAGAATTTGTAAAAGCATCTGGTGTGGATTCATTAGCTATTTCAATTGGAACTTCCCATGGTGCTCATAAATTTAAACCAGGTGATGATCCGAAATTAAGATTAGATATCTTAGCTGAAATTGAAAAAAGAATTCCTGGATTCCCTATTGTATTACATGGTTCATCATCAGTACCTGCAAAGTTCTGTAATATGATTAAACAATATGGTGGGGAAATCAAAGATGCTATTGGTATTCCTGATGATCAATTAAGAGGAGCTACTAAATCTGCAGTTGCTAAGATTAATGTTGATACAGATGGAAGATTAGCATTTACAGCAGGAATAAGAGAAGTCTTTGCCACTAAACCAGGTGAATTTGATCCTAGAAAATATTTAACACCAGCAAAGAACTACATGAGAGATTTTTATATGGAAAAAATTTCTAATGTATTTGGTTCTGAAGGTGCCTACAAAAAAGGAACAAAATAATTTAATAAAAAAAGGAGATAATCAATAGATTATCTCCTTTTTTTTATTAAATTTATAGTTTGTTTTAAATATTTATTTATGATAGGTATATCTTATTTGTGAATCTAAAATTCTTTGATACTGCTTTATTTTAATCTTTTCTTTATTAGGTTCTAAAAAAAGTAATGAGAAAAATTCCCATAAAAATACCCATCCTCCAATATTGAATCCTTCTATAACTATTTCCCATATTAATTGAGTTACAGAAATCTTTTTCTTTATAATAGAAACTGTAAAAATTAATAAGATCCCTAAAATAAAACTTATTATAGCTGATTTATAAACTGCATGAATTTCTCTTATTTTTTTTCTATATAGATATAAAAAATAATTTTTAATTTCCTTTATTCCTCTTTTTTCTTTTATTTCATCATAGAGATTTTCAGGCATATTTATATTTATTAAAAGATTATATTTAAAAGGAATATCCTCTATAGAATTTTCTAAATGATCAATAAATTCATCATTTAAATCTTTATTTTTTAAAGGAGAAAAATCTAAATCACTATAGAGCGATTCATAATCCTTTATAAAAATATCTATTATATAAGCATTTGCTTTTTTATCAAACCTAAAAAGCTTATCTAATTTTATTTCATATTTATATTTATATCTATTAAAAATCATTTTAACCACCTTGTTTAATTATATTTCATATTTATTGCATTTGATTATACAATTAAAAATATACAAAATCAATTTTTTTCTTTATTATCTATAAAAGAAAAAATTAAAATTGTATATATTGACAAAAATTAAAGATTACTTTATCATAAATATATATTAAATTTATAAAGGTGGAAAAAAATAATGATATTATATTTCAGTATTGGACTATTAGCAACAATTTTTGGGTCATTGGTTGGATTAGGTGGTGGAGTTGTTATAAAACCAATATTAGATTCTATAGGTACTTACGATCTTACTACCATTGGAATACTTTCTTCCTTTACGGTTTTCTCTATGGCAATTATATCTACAAAAAAACAAATAAATAAAGGTTTCAAATTAGAAAAAGAAATGTTAATAGTTGCAGTAGGATCTATATTAGGTGGAGGAATTGGTAATTTATTGTTTAGTATTTTTTTAAAAATTTTGAATAATGAAAGTTTAGCAACTGCAATTCAAGGATTTATATTAGCAATGCTATTAATATTGGTTTTATTTAAAGAAAAAATTCCAAAATATCATTTAAAAAATTATTTCCTACTATTTTTAATAGGAATAATTCTTGGAAGTATAGCGTCTTTTTTAGGAATAGGTGGAGGTCCTATAAATGTAATGATATTAGTTTTACTTCTTAATATGGATATAAAAAAATCAGCTGTAACTTCAATATTTATAATTTTATTATCGCAATTTACAAAGTTAATCTTAATCTTTATAGAAACCGGATTTCAAGGACATGATCTTTCTATGCTCTATGTAATGATTCCTGGTGGAATTTTAGGAGGTTTTATAGGAGCTCATTTTAATCATAAATTAACTCATAAATTAATTCAGAAAATATTTAATGTTGCTATAATAGCCTTAATAATTTTAAAT
>DDQV01000028.1 GCA_002342785.1 Fusobacteriaceae bacterium UBA2433
TGATATTTCATGAAATATCAAAAGTTCATAGATAAATGAGTGATTTGAACTAAGTAAAATTTCAATATCTTCATCTAAATCTATTTTTTCTCCATCTAAAAATCCATCTAAATCTAAACTAGTTATATATTTTTTTTCTGTATCTACCTTATAATTAAAATCGCCATCTTCACTCTCAATAAAAAATTCTCCAGACCAGTTTATTTTATTTTTATTTTCATCTAAACGAGTCCATTCATTAAATGAGCCTTCTACTAATCTTGCAAATTCTATCTCATTAAATTTTATTAAATCAATTTTTTCTATATCTAATTTTATTTTTTTTAATTTTATCTTCACTTGAAACCTCCTAAATTTAAATCTTATCTATCCAAAAAATATTTCTAAATGCTCTTCTGAACTGGATCTACCTATATAAGAACCAATAATAAATGTAATTCCTCCGACTACTATAGTAGGAACTATCTGGTGCATACCAAATAATTTTATCTTTAAAAGAGTCATACTAACATATACTAAAAGACTTACTACCATACTAAGAAGAGCTCCTGTAGAATTTGCTTTTTTCCAATATAATCCTAATAATATAGGCCACATAAATACTGCTTCTAATCCTCCTAGAGCAAATAAATTTAACCAAACTATAAATTCTGGTGGATGAAAAGCTAGTGTAAAGACTAAAACACCCATGATTAAAGTCGTCCATAAAGATATCTTACTTAATTTTTTTTGATCGACATCGACAGCTATATAATTCATGTAGATATCTTTTACTATAGTTGAACTTGTTTGGATCAAAAGAGAATCCACAGTAGACATAATTGCAGCTAATGGTCCACCTATAAAAACTCCTAATAGTATTGGAGATAAATTTCTAATTGCTAAAATTGGAATAACTTTATCACCTAGTTGTTCATTGGGTATAATTGCTATTCCCATAACTCCAATCAGATGCATCATTATCATTAAAAATCCAACGACAAAAGTTCCTATAACCATTGCTCTATGAAGAGATCTACTATCTTTAAATCCCATACATCTTATTGTTGTTTGAGGAAGCCCCAAAAGACCTACACCTACTAATACCCAAAATGACATGATGAAAGGTTTTGTTATAGCTCCACCACTAGTTGGAGTCAAAAGATTTGGATCTATTTCATAGATAGTTTTCATGATATTTCTCATACCACCGCCAGCTTCTTTTAAAACCCAAAATAAAATAATACTAGATATAAGCATTATAATACCTTGAATAGCATCGGTTATAGCTACAGTTTTAAATCCACCGAATACAGTATAAAATATTATTGAAAATCCAAAGATAATTAAACCAACTGTGTAGTCTAGTCCTGTCAAAACTTCAAATAATCTAGCACCTCCAATGACTTGAACTACCATATAGGCCATAAAAAATAATAGGATAGCTATAGAAGACATTATTACTACCCATTTATTTTGATACCTTGCTCTGAGAAAATCATTTATTGTAATCCCATCAATTTTTCTAGAGATAATAGCTAGTTTTTTACCCAAGATACCTAGAGTTAAAAATGCTGTAGGTATTTGAATAGAAGCTAAAAGAACCCAACCTAAACCTAATTTGTAAGCTACTCCTGGTCCTCCTAAAAATGAACTGGCTCCAGTATAAGTTGCAATTACAGTCATTGCTAGAACAAATCCTCCCATACTTCTATTTCCAATAAAGTATTCGTTGGTAAAATCCTTACTTTTTTTTCTCCTAGGACTATTATAGTACGCAATATATAAAGTTATTCCTAAATATATTAATAGAGGTAATATTAATTTTATTTTTTCCATTCATCTCTCCCTATATTTTTTTCATATTTTTTTAAATCTACTTCTTTAAAGAATAATTTGATAGAGATCCATAGTAAGATTGTTATTCCTAAAAATCCTAAGATACAAGAATAAAAAAACCATTCTGGTAAACCTAAGATATATTTATAATTTTTTGGATCTACATCTCCTAAACCATATGCAAAACTATACCACCATATAAAATATATAAGATATAAGATTGTTGTTATTATTGCTTCTTTTTTTAGTTGTTTATTAATTTTCTTCATCAGTTTTTCCCTTCCCTAATTTTTTTAGTAGCTCAGTTAAGATAAATTTTTCTGTATCTGTAAGTATATCAAAGGTATTTTTCAAATTTTCAACGTGAGTTCCCAAGATATAATCCAACAAGTCTAAACCCTTAGAAGTAATACTAATTAGTATCTGTCTTTTATCAATTTTAGACCTTTCTTTTTTTATATAACCCTCCTTTAATAGATTATTTACTACTACCGTCATAGTTCCACCACTTGAAAATGTTTTTTCAATGATCTCTTTAATATTAAATTTTCCCTTATGATAGAGTAAATTTAGGACTGAAAATTGTGTTTCTGTTAACCCCTCCTCTTTAATTTTTGGATATATCCTACTATTTATAGATGAGTTACATCTTGATAAAGTAACTAATAATTTTAAATTTCTCATCTCTTTTTCATTATAATTTTTCATGGGCAAATTATACTACTAATTAGTATAGAATGCAATATTTCAAAAATAAATAATTTAATAATTTAATAA
>DDQV01000042.1:0-289 GCA_002342785.1 Fusobacteriaceae bacterium UBA2433
TAGATCTATGGCAGCACAGTCATCTCCTATACCTGGAGAATTTAAAAATTCCTTTCTTTTTTTCTTTATATTATCAAATATTATTTCTTTTAATTGTGAAGCTGTTAATTTACCTATTTTCATTTTTCTTCATCCTCTCAAATTTTAAGTTTAGTTTCTATAAAATATTATAACATAAAGAAGATGATGAAAATTTATTTTTTCCTTTTTGTACTAAATTTTGTAAATAAAAAAATGATCCTAATAGAAAATTCTACTTATAGATCACTTTTTTTATTTTTTTTTATTT
>DDQV01000042.1:353-22642 GCA_002342785.1 Fusobacteriaceae bacterium UBA2433
TTTATCTTTTTCAATAACTACCCATGCAAGCCAATTATTATCATCCATTTCGGGATAATCTTCCCTATAATGATTCCCCCTACTTTCTGTTCTAAATAGTGAAGCTTTCAACTTCATCTCTGCATTGAGAAGCATATTTCTTGTTTCATGAACTAATCTCAATCCATGGGCATCACTGGCAATCATTTTACTAGCAAAATGATCTCTAAAAAATTCTATATTTTTAAGTGCAGCTTTTAATCTATATTCCTTTTTTATATACAAAACATAATATGGAATTGTATTAAATTTTAACATCTGTGTAACCCAAGCAGGGTCATAACCTTTTTCCAATTCCCTTGGTGCAAACATCTCCTCTTTAATATCATTTATAGTTTTATCGCTAATATCTTGTAAATCATTATTTTTAATATATTCCGCTCCTACTTCTCCAGCTAAAGCTCCTCCTAAAGGAACTCCTTCTCCCATTCCAGGAGGCTTCCCTTTAGGAGGTCCTCCTTCAGGTCTTCTATCATCAGATTTTTCTCCTTCATTACCTTTTAATTCTCTTTCAGGTGGTCCCATAGTTACAGGAATATTTCCTGCATGTGCATTGTGATACATATTGAGATCTAGACCCATTCCATTTGCTTCAGGTCCTTTTTCTACCTTCATTATTCCGGTTTTCCATTGATCTTTCCAATTTCCCCAACAATAACCAGGATTGTCGGAACCTGTAAAATGAGTATCTACAAATTCTTTTCCAGAAATTTTCCCGCCGATTCTATAGGCCATAGCATCTCCATCATTTGTAAGAGAACAAACTTGGAATCCATTTGGTTTAAATGCTCCTGCTCCAGTACATAAAATAACAGATTTAGCTTTCATAACTACTGCTTCTTCGCTATCTAATTTAAATCCTCGTGCTCCTCCAATTTTTCCATCTTTTTCAAGAAGTGTAGTCAGCATAGTTCTTTCAATAATTTCAATTCCTTCACTTAAAATCTTATCTCTAAGCACTTTACCAAATCCTACTTTTGTAGCTCCCCAGGATTCCATCTCTTCAAATATATCCTTAGAGTAGTCCATTAAAATATCTAGATATTCAGTCCTTTGTATCCCATCTGTATTTGTTGCCATATTTTTATGCCAAGTAGCTCTGTCATCACCTTTGGTCTCATCAAACACTGCAAAACCATTAGCAAATGGTGTTAGCCCAGATCGTCCTACACTTCCCTTGTCTATAAGTATTACATTAGCTCCATTTTTATTTGCTCTTAAAGCTGCAAAAACACCTGCTATTCCTCCACCTATAACTAAAATATCAGTTTCTTTTTCTAAAGAAGTTTCTAACAACTTCGAAACTTCTTTAGGAGATTTATTTTTAATAAGACCTGCAGCGATTGCAGCTCCTATAACTCCTACACCTAAAGCTCCTTTAATAAACGCTCGTCTATTAACATACATCTTTTTTCACCTCGTTTTCGAATTTAAACAATCAATTTTTTAAAATCTTCTACAGGAAATTTTTCAAGTTTCATACTTCCATCATTATTTTTTTGCATAACAACCCAGACTAACCAGTCTTTATCATCACTCTCTGGATAATCTTCCCTATAATGATTCCCTCTACTTTCAGTTCTAAAAAGTGATGATCTAAGTTTCATTTCAGCATTAAGGAGCATATTTTTTACTTCGTGTGCTTTTCTCAAGTCGTGTAGATCTTCAGCTTTTAAATTCGGTAAAAAATGATCTCTATAAAACTCAACCATTGTAAGTGCAGATTCTAATCGATCTTTTTCTTTTATATACAAAACATAATATGGAGTTAAAACTCCTTGAATTAAATGTTCTATCCAAGCAGGAGAATATCCTTTTTTATTGTTTAAAGGTTCAAAAATTTCTTCTATTACTGATTCAATCTTACTTTCTGAAATATTTTTAATTTCATTAGTCTTTATATATTTTCCTGCTTCTTCACCTGCAACAGCTCCTTGCACAGCAGACCCTGTTGAGGAAAACCCTACAACACCATTATATATTGGTCCCACTAACATAGAAGATAAGCAATCTCCTGCTGCATATAATCCTTTTATATTAGTCGAACATTTATTATTAGTTGGAAATAATCCTTCTGATTTATGTACACTAAGTCCAGCAGAAGATCCTCCTATTATATCTCCTGACATTCCAGGTGGTGGTCCATCTTCTTTTCTAATTGATGATCGATCTTTATCTGAATTTTTATCTATTGGAGGTTTATCTCCTCCAGGTGGTGGTCCCATCTCCATCTTAACTGGTATTAAACCTTTATGAGCATCATAAAACATAGTTAGATCAAGTGCCATTCCACCACCATCAACTGGTCTATCAGTACTTTTGGGAAGCCCCATATTCCACATTCTTTGCCATGGACCCCAACAATACGCAGGAGTTTCATTATTTGTGTTATGAGTATCTATAAATTCTTTTCCTGAAATTTTTGCACCTATTCTATAGGCCATTGCATCACCATCAAATGTTAATGAACGGATTGGAAAACCATTTGGTTTGAATCCTCCAGCTCCTGTACATAAAATTACTGATTTAGCTTTAATAACCACAACTTCTTCTTTATCTAACTTAAAACCTATAGCTCCAACAATATGACCACCTTTCTCTAGTAATGTTGTTATCATTGTTCTTTCAATAATTTTTATATTACTATTAGTAAATAGCTTATCTCTTAATACTTTTCCAAAACCTATCTTCGTAGCTCCCCATTCTTCTAAGTCATTATAGATCTCCTTAGAATAATCCATATACATATCTAAATATGCAGGGTTGTTTAATTTCTCTGAATTTTCCTTTAATATTCTATGCCAATCATCTCTATCATGACCTAACTCTTTATCAAAAATTGTCATTCCACTTGCAAAGGGAGTCTGCCCTGACCTTCCTATACTACCTTTATCAACTATAATTACTTTCGCACTTGCTTTAGTTGCTCTAGTTGCTGCAAATACAGCTGCTATTCCACCACCAATAATCAATATATCAGTAGTATATTCTTTTTTTTTATAATCTACCATAACTCTACCTTCCTTTTGGCTATTAACTCCAGCTAAGTATAAGCTTTCCATTTTTTTCAGCAGTAAGTTCTAGTGCATTATAAGGACAATAATATACACAAAGATTACAAAGTTGACAGTCATCTGGATACTTTACAACAGCGAGAGCAGTCTCCATATCCATTCTCAATACATCACAAGGACACGCTAAGATACAATCTCCACATCCTACACACTTATCATTTATTACTTTTATAGCCATTTTCACTCCTTTTTTTCATAAAATTATTTTTAATATTTAAAACACTCTTATGTCCTTTAACTTTACTTTTAGAGTAATCTGTTATTGATAATATCAATTTTCAATTTTCATTGGGAAATTTTATAACAAATTAATCTACTTACAAATCATAGAAAAAATACTTCGATACAATTTAAATATATTTAGGGTATTTAAATATTAGTTACATATTATTAGGCCTTTGACCTTTATCATTATCGGGTACAAATAATCCTTCTACAGTTTTTTTATAAGTTTTATATTGTGCATCAGTCAATAAAGGTTCTACTTTAGAATCTCTTGTTTCAATTAATTCTTTCATTATTTCCATTTCTGGGGGCATCTTCGAATCTTTAAAAGTTTCATCCAGTGTAACTTTAAAATCACTTAAGATCACTTTAAGTTTAGCTTCAATATCACTATTTAAATTTAAACCTGAATAAAAATCTTCCTCTGATATTTTTTCAAATCTTGGAGGTCTGTCACCACCCATTTGACGACTACCTGAAGCGTTTGCACACGCAGTAACTGTAAGAATTGATATTGCTATAACCAACATTTTTAATTTTTTATTCATATAATAAACTCCTTTTTTTATATTATTTTTTTGATATTTTAATTGTATCTTCTAATTTTTTTTCAGTTTTTATTTTACTTTTCTCTGTTGTCTCGGCAATTTTAATAAAATCATCCTTTATCTTACTAACATCGTTAAAACTTTTTTTTATTTCACCATAAGCCCTTCCAATTTTTCCTAAAAGTCTAGGCATGTCTTCTGGTTTAATAATTATTATGATAACAATAATTATTACAAATATCTCTGTTAATCCTAATGTAAACATACTTACTCTCCAAATTTAAATATTTTTGCCACTAAAATTGCCAGAAAGTAAAGTATCACAAGGGGGAGTGCTAAACCTACTTGGCTAACTACATCGGGCGGTGTGACAATGGCTGATATTATGAATATTGCAACAACAATATACCGACTCATCTTTAAAGCAGTTTTCCTTTTGAGTATATTAAATGCCATAAGTAACACGAAAATTATAGGGCTTTGAAATGCAATAATCGAACAAAAAACAAAATAAAGTGCATAGAATAAATTTTTATTATAATTTAAAAGTAATCCTACGTCACTTGGTATAAATCCTCCCCTTGTTAAAAATTTAATTGAAACAGGAAGTATCTCAAAATAAGATAGATAAGTACTCAATATTACCAGCACAAAACTAGAAGCAAGAGCTACAATCAAATATCTTTTTTCTTTAACTTCAAGAGCTGGAAAAATAAATGCAACAACATTGTACAGATGAAATGGTAATGAAAATACGAGTCCTGCAATTATAGATATTTTTATTTTAGTTGTCATACCTTCAACTATTGAATTAACAAAAAGTTTATTTTCACTGTTACCAGGTACAGAAGAATAAAATTTTATAAAAAGATTTGCAATATAATTGTGCATAGCAAAAGCAATAATAACAAATATCCCAAAAATAATTACTGAAATGATAACTCTTTTTCTAAGCTCTCTTAAATGTTCAAATACATGCATATATCTATCTGAACCTATATCTTTATTCATCTTCTATTTTTCACCATCATTTTTTTCTCTGACTTCATCTACATCTTTTGCTGCTTTTTCAAATTCTCTTCTAGCTTCTCCAATAGATTTTGCCAATTTGGGTATTGCCGATGCACCAAAAACAAGCACCACTATTAAAAGAATAATCATTAATTCACTTGACCCCATTTTTTTCCTCCTTTTGTACTAAATGTTATTTCACGCTAAATTAAAACCTTAAATTAAATACTTTTTTATTTTGCACCTTCCAATGCATCTATCACACTATTTTTAATTCCTACTGATGAGTGTGTTGCTCCTGCAACTATATCAATATCTGTATCTTGATTTTCAATGATATTAACAAGAATAGATTTTTTAGCTCTATCAAACCATATCTTATCATCATCATAACTAACAATTTCTATATCGGTAATCATTTCATCTTTTATAATAGCTTTTACTACAGTTTTACCTTTAAATCCATCACTACTTCCAGTGTAAGAACCATCTGAAATTCCCTTTGCTACTTTTGGATCGCCTTCATATATATTAGTTACTGCAACAGATTCTTTTGCACTTAATAAGTTTGTCTCATTTGATAATTTATTTTTTATTAGGTTATTGTAGCCTAATAATCCAAAAGCTAATATTATAATAGTTATAAGAATAATAATATACCTTTTCCTTTCTTCCTTATTAATCTTTATTTTTCCATAACTAAGTACTTTTTCAACAGGACAACTACTAATACATTGAAAACAGTTTATACATTGAGGGTCTCTTAAATTTTTTATATTTGAAACTTTAATATTCATAGGACAGACAAGATCACATTTTTACATCCTATACATATTTTTTCGTTTCTTTTAATAGTAATTGGTCTAAGAATACTTAATATCCCATATTTTGCACCTTGAACACAAAAATAGTTACAAAAAGGTCTCTCAAAAAATATTGAAACTAATACAAATAAAATTATAACAACAGATCCCGTTGTAGAAATAAGAGTACCTGATATTATAGACGTAAAATTTATCCTCGGATCAAAGGTTAAAATAGAGAAAATTAAATCAAACCCTGATAATATAACGAATCCAAGAAGGATATATCTACTATATTTTAAAATTTTATGCACAGATCTTGACATCTTTCTTTTTTTTATACCAAATGCAGTTCCTATATGACTAAATACATCTTGAACAAACCCAAAGGGACAAATCCAACCACAATAAAATACTCCTGATAAAAGTGTTAAAATTAAAATTATTATAAGGGTTATTTTAAAATTAATAATAAATGATGTAGATGTTAAAATTAAAAACAATATTTGAACTGCAAAACGATAATCTTGAATTTTTTTCATCGAACCTTCCTTTAAGATTTATTTTGATAATATTATTATATGAAAAAAAATTAAATGAATCTACCTTACAAATATGTGAAATAGAAAAACTAGTTAGTCGACTTACTTTATTTTCCAAAAAAAACTTATAATAAGTTTTTTCTTACTTTTTTTAATAAGTTTTCAAAATCTTTTTTTTCTTTTTCAGAAAAATTGACTAAGATAGCATCTGCCATTTCAAGTTTTATTTTTTCTAGATCCTTCTCTACTTTTCTTCCTTTTTCTGTTAAAAATACTCGAGTGATCCTTTTGTCATTGGGATCTTTTTTTACCATTAAAAATCCTTTAGCTACCATTCGACTAATTGTTTTACTAATCGTAGCTTTGGTAACTCTTAACTGTTCTAAAATTTCTTTTTGAGTTATTCCATCTTTTTCAAATAAAATTTCTAATAGAGGTGGTTGCCCTCTATATAGATCAAGTTTTCCAAGTTTTAAATGAGATTTATATAGAGAAAGATGCCCTACTTCATTTAACAACATATCTATACTTTTTTTCATAGGTTCCTCCTTTTTTTAAATTGTTCGTCGACTTACTAAAATAGTTTATAACATAAAATTTTAATTGTCAATAAAAAAATAAAACTTTTTAAAGTCATAATCTTTACAATTTACCTTAAAATTTTCACCTAGATTTTAAACGATCAGGGATTAATTCTTGATAAAACCTGTAAAATATAGTACAATATTAGGTAAATAAAAATTTAAAATAGAGGTGGAAAGATGAGAATAATTGCTCCTGCAGGGGATATAGAGAGGATGAAAGCAGCTATAAAAGGTGGTGCAGACGAAGTTTATCTGGGACTAAAAGGTTTTGGAGCCAGGAGATCTGCTATTAATTTTACTATTAATGAATTAAAAGATGCCATTGATTATGCACATTTAAGAGGAGTAAGGGTACTACTCACACTCAATACAATTATGAAAGACAGCGAATTAGATTCTTTGTATATGAATCTGTCTGCACTATATGAACATGGATTAGATGTTGTAATTGTACAAGATCTAGGTGTATTTAGATATCTAAAAGATAATTTTAAAAAGTTAGAGATCCACGGAAGTACTCAAATGACTGTAGCTAATCATGTTGAAGCTAACTATCTCTATGATCTAGGATTTAAAAGAGTTGTTTTATCCCGTGAACTTAGTTTTGAAGAGATTAAAAATATTAGAAAAAAAACAAAGATCGAGTTAGAAATATTTGTATCTGGAGCTCTATGTATATCTTATTCTGGAAATTGTTATATCAGTAGTTTTATTGGAAGTAGAAGTGGTAACAGAGGTATGTGTGCTCAAGTTTGTAGAAAAAAATATATAACAACAAATAAAGATGAAAATGGATATCTTCTTAGTCCAAAAGATCAGATGTTAGATAAGATAGAGATCGAAAATTTAAAAGATGCAGGTATAGATGCAATTAAAGTAGAGGGAAGGATGAAATCTTCTAACTATGTCTATGAGATGGTAGGTAAATATAGAGATATATTAGATAAAAAAAATACAGAACATCATCCTGAAAAAATATTTAATAGAGGATATTCCAAAGGATATTTTTATAAAAATGAAAGTGATAAATTAATGAATAGTAAGTATGCTTCTAACTACGGATATAGTATTGGAGATGTAAGGGGAAGGATATTAAAATTAAATACTACAGTTGTTTTGGGAGATGGAATAGCTTACTTAGATAAAGATATGAATATCTTAAAGGGAGAATATCTAAACCAAATAATTATCATGGGGAAAAAAGTAAAGGAAGCTAAAAGATTAGATCTTATTAGTATCTATCCTCCAAAAGGAACTAAGTTTATCTATAAAACATTTGATAAGGGATTAAATGACAGTATTGAGACTAAACTAAAAACTGAAAAAGGAAGGATGTCTATAGGCGGAAAGTTTTTTGCACATGTAGGGGAACCTATAAGATTTGATATCTACACAAATGGTAAAACTTTTTCTATCACAGGTGATATCTTAGAGGAAGCTCAAAAAAGACCATTAGATGATAAGACAATATTTGAAAAATTAGGAGAGATGGGTAACTCTACATTAAAATTATCTACTCTAGATATTAATTATGATGGAAAAGCCTTTGTTTCACTTAAAACTTTAAAAGATATTAAAAGACAAGTCATTGAAAAATTTGAAAATGAATATTTATCTACTACTAGAAGAGATCTAGATAATCATGAAATTATTGGGTTCACTCCAGCAATAAATGAAAATAATTATAAGACTACAGTTGCAGTATCTGTTGTAAATAAAGATCAATTTAAAGTTGCTAAGGAATTTGGAATAAAAAAAATATATTATAGAGGTCCTGAGGTAGCTAAAGAATCTAATCTAAGCAAGATCGATACAAAATCTAGATTAGCCTCTAACCTATATCAATTGATACAAAATGAAAATGATACAGTATCTGTAGATTATAATTTTAATATAGCTAATAGTAGATCTATAGAAGAATTTTCAAAAATGAAAAATACAGGAGTCATCTACCTATCACCAGAATTTGATTTAGATTATTTAAGTACTCTAGAACTTAGTAAGTGTGGGATGATGGTCTATGGTCACCTTACAGGGATGTATATAGAAAATCTTAATCTAGATTCTAAAGAGATTACCAATGAAAATGGAGATAACTTTAAACTTCACACTAATAAATTAGGAAATACTCAAGTGTTTTTAGAAAAACCTATGAATGTAATCTCTAGGATCGAAAAATTAAAAGATTTAGGGTTAGCTGAAGTAAGATTAGATTTTGTATTAGAGTCGGGATTTGAGATGAAAAAAGTATTAGAAAGTATTCAAACAGGAATAGGGGAATATGTCCCTTACAACTTACACAAAGGAGTATTTTAAATTTATGAGATGCAATATATGTGGAGGTGAAGAACTTCATCTTATTGAAATAAAAAATAAAGGCGGATTAAAAAAATATTATCAATGTAAAAAATGTGAATTTATTTTTATAGATAGGGATCATATTATTTCATTAGAAGATGAAGGTAAAAGGTATAAGATCCATAACAATGAGATTTCGGATCCATCATATAGATCTTATTTCAAAAAATTTATAGACTATATAGAAGATAATCTAGATAAAAAATATTCTATCTTAGACTATGGTTCAGGACCTCAACCAGTATTAGCTGATGTCATGAAAGAAAATGGATATGATGTAGATATCTATGACAAATTTTTTTATAATAAAAAAGAATATCTAGATAAAAAATATGATGTAATAATATCTACTGAGGTCTTTGAACATATATATGAGCCTAGAGAAACTATAGAAACTTTACTATCTATCTTGAATAAAGATGGAAAATTGATCTTAATGACTGGATTTTCTCCTATTACTCACGAGGAATTTAAGAGATGGTGGTATGTAAAAGATCCTACCCACGTAGTATTTTATAATAAAAAAACTTTTGAGACTATAAGTAAAAAATATAATTTAAAGATAATAAAAGATAATGGTAAAAATATAGTTGTCTTTCAAAGGAGGATCACATGAGTATGAGTATTAAATTATTTTTTCTTTATTTAATTGTTGTAATCATTAATTTTTCCCACATAGAAGATAGTCAAACAAAAAAACAATTAAATAATATTGAAAGTAATAAAGAAACATCTACAAAAAAAAATATTAAAGTCCAATCTAAAATAAAAAAATTAAAAAAAGGTAGCTATAAAGAGATAGATCTAATCCTTCTATCTGATGTACAACCAATTTTAGATGAAAAGTCCGTACCTAGAGTAATTTATAGTATGGATAAGGTCTCTTTAAAAAATTTAGATACTTCTTATAAGAAACAAAAATTTCTTGAAATAATGGTTCCTACAGCAATGATTGTAATTGAGGAGATAGAAGAGATTAGAAACAATTTAAAATTAATTATAGAAGGAAAAAAAGACAGAGATGAAGACTATCTCTCAGAGATGTATACTAAATATAGAGTAAAAGAAAAAGACATAGAAGTTTTGTATCTTAAATTAAAACCCGTTCCTATTTCGATATTACTTTCTCAAGCTATTATAGAAAGTGGTTGGGGTACCTCTAGATTTTTTCAAAAAGCAAATAATATTTTTGGTGTATGGTCTGTAGATCCTACTGAGCCAAGGATCAAAGCAGGAAAAGCTAGGACAAATAAGCAGGTATACTTAAGAAAATACCCTACATTAAAAGGATCTATAACTGATTATATGAAACTTTTAGCTAGACACAAGGCTTATAGTGAATTCCGAAAAAAACTTCAAACAACAGATGACTATAAGATATTAGTTCCAAAATTAAATAAATATAGTGAGTTAGGAAAAGTTTATACCAATAGACTTAAATCTACAATTGAACATAATGAGCTATACAAATATAACAGGTATGAGTTTGAATAGGGAGTGGTTCTTTGCCTTAGGTATAATTGTAATCTTTTTAACTTTAGACCTAAGAACCAAAAGATGGGCTGAAAAAAATCTAGATATTTCTAAATATATTTTTGATGGAAAGATAGAATTAGTCTATGTAAGAAACTATGGAATAGCATTCAATAAATTGTCAGGCAAAAAAAAATTAATATTGATTACAAATTTATTTTTATTTATCTACCTCAGTTATCTTCTTTATACAGATATAAAAAATTATCTAGGTTATGCACTCATCTTCGCAGGAGGATTAGGTAATTTTATTTGTAGATTACAAAAAGGTTATGTAATTGATTTTGTTTATTTTAATATTAAAAACTGGCCTGTTTTTAATATAGCAGATTTTGAAGTATTTATAGGAATTATCATTGTTATTATTAACGAGATAATAACTTAAAAAAATTAATCTAAAAAATCTAGAGAGGAAGAAAATGGAATTTAAATACTTAAATGGATATTCAGAAAATATCCTACATCAGATAGAACAATTGATCAAAAATAAAAAATTAGGAGATTATATAAAAAATAAATATCCCAATGCCCATAGGATCGATACAGACAAACAATTGTATGAGTATACTATGGAGATAAAAAATAAATTTCTAAGAAAGAGTCAACCATTATCAAAGGTAGTTTATGATGGAAAGATAATTTTAGAAAATCAGGCTTTGGGTCTCCACTCATATATTCCTAGAAAACAAGGTAAAAAAACAAAGGTAAAAAATGAAATAAAAATAGCTACTAAGTTTAAAAAGATGCCATTAGAATTTTTAGAACACATAGTAGTCCACGAATTAGCTCATCTAAAGGAAAAAAATCATGACAAAGCTTTTTATAAACTATGTCAGTCTATGGAGGATAATTGTGGACAGGTAGAATTAGATCTAAGAATATACTTGACCTATGTAGATATCTTCAAAGAAGAACTTTATTAAAAGAAGGAAGGCCCTAGTTTATAAAAACTTAAGCCTTCCTTTTTTTACATATAATAATCAATTTTTCTTTCTTTTATTACTTTAGGTTTTCCATCTTCAACACTAGTTTTTTCAATCCAATTTCCTATTTTATCATATTTATATATATTTTTTGTCTTAGACATAATTGAAAAATCTTTAGACTGAGTGATTAAGGTTACATCATCTCTATCTTTATCTTCATATCTATAATCTTTTACATAGATTGTCGTTCCTATTTTTAATTTTTCTTCAAGGATCTTTCCATCTCCATCATATTTAATATATTTTTCTTCTAGTAATCTACCATCAGATCTATAGTGTCTAGATTCAAGTACCCTTCCCTTTTTATCATATTCAAATTTAAACTTAGAACTTAAAACTCCATTTAAATCATAAATATTTTTTTCAATAGCATCTCCTCTATCGTCTCTTATATATATTATTTTGCCTATAAATTCATCCTTTGAATTATACTTACTAGCTTCTGTCAATCTGCCTTTATCATCTCTTGTATATATTGTTTTACCTATAAATTCATCCTTTGAATTATACTCACTACTTTGAATTAATCTCTCATTCTCATCGTATTTATACAATGTTTTTTTTTGAATTACATCATCAAAGTCAGATTCTCCATCTTCAACTTTAACCTCTTCTATATTAAAGTAGTAATATCTATTATCTTCTTTAGAATTACTCCTCATACCCTTTTTAATCTCTCCAAATTTTAATTCTGCATTATAACTAGAATATTTGATAGATTTTACCCTACCCTTAAGACCCAAAATTTTGACATCAGTCTTGTCTCCTTTTTTTATGCCTCCACAAGCAGATAATAAAATTATAAATATTAAGGCAATAGTTATTTTTGTTTTCATATTTAAACCTTCCTCTTCTATTTAGGTTTTTGTTTTACAGAAATGACATATTGCTTAATTACATTTTTGTTTTTTTACATATCTTTTTAAAAAATTTAAATCTCTAGCTAGATCTCTAGCTACATTTAATACTATTTTTACAAAAAGTTCTGGATTTTTTTTATTCATCTCTATAAAAAATTTTTTAGAAATTACGGCTAATTTAATATCTGTCTTAGCCATAGCAGATACCAATTGTTTTTGGATACCTATAGTAGCTGAAGTTCCAAATAAAAATCCTATATTCCCATCAGCTATTTTTTCTTCTAAAATAAAAAATTCCATCTCTCCCTCTAAGATAATATAAATATTTTTTGGGGAATCTCCCTCTTTATATACATAATTGCCAGCTTCAATATTTTCTTCATGGATATACTCCATTATATTCCCTATCTCTTCGTGTGAAATCCCACCAAAAAATGAAAGTTGGGGAACAATATTAAAAATATTTTTTTCTAATTCTTTTCTTAACACAAACTTTACCTCCCATTATTATTATTTTCATCATTACCTTAGATCACTTATTTCTACATCAATACTTTAAATTAAATCTTTTTTAATAAGTTTGAAAAGTAGATAAGTTTAAAAAAGAATAATTTTTTTTAATGAAATAAAAATTTGGGTTTGAGTATAACAGAAAGTATCTCTTTTCTATTTTCATATATTTTAATTCTCTTGTCAAGAAATATATTATACATTAATTTTATAAAACAAAAAGTTCTATGAACTAATACCTCACCTCTTTTAATTTGAAATATTTTTAGTTTAAAACTTTTGCTATATTTTTTCATAGATTTCCACCTCCTCTTCATGTAATATATAAGTTATATCATACCACATATAACACAAAGTTCAAAGGAGAAAAAATATTTAGTACTAATATCCAATTAATTAGGATATTTTTTTAAATTATAATTTTTAGGCTGCTTTTTGTTTTTTAGTCAATATTTTTCTCATCTGTTGTGCAAAATCAAATACATCTTCTTTTGTTATATCAAAAGATGTAACCCATCTAACCTCTGATCGAACTACATCCCATACATAGAAAAAATATTTTTCTTGAAGAATCGGTATTATTTCTTTTGGAAGGATGGCATATACAGTATTAGCTTCCACTTTATTTGTCATCTTTACACCTGGAATATCAGCTACACTCTCGGCTAAAAGTTTTGCCATATTATTAGATTGTCTTGCATTTTTTAATCCCAATTCATTTTCTAAAAGAGCTATAAATTGTGCTGCTATATAACGCATCTTAGAGTTTAGTTGTGTACATTGTTTTTTTCTATAGGTGACATTTTTAGCTAGTTCTGTATTAAAAAATATAACAGCTTCCCCAAACATCATTCCATTTTTTGTTCCGCCAAATGATAATACATCTACTCCTAGGTCCTTAGTCATCTCTTTAAATCCAACATTTAAACTATCTGCAGCATTAAATATTCTTGCTCCATCTATATGAAAAAGTAAATCATTTTCATGGGCAAAATCTGCAATTTCTTTTATCTCTTTCAATGTATATACTGCTCCTATTTCTGTAGGTTGAGTTATAGAGATAACTCTAGGTTGAGAGTGATGCATACTCCCCATAGAAATTTTTAAATAATCTCTTACCCTTTCAACTTTTAGTTTACCGCCTACGTCGCAAGCTTTTATTCCTACCATTGAACATCCAGTAAATTTTGTAGGAGCTCCTACTTCATAAGTATTTATATGTGCTTGTTCTGGACAAATCACAGAATGAAATGATTCAGTCATAGCAGCTAAAGCCACTGTATTTGCTCCAGTACCATTATATAAAAAATCAACATAAATATCACTACCAAATATCTCTTTAAATTTTTCTATTGCTTTTTTTGTGTATCTGTCTTCCCCATAAGCTTTGGCATGTCCTATATTGCACTTAATAAGTGCATTCATTATCTCAGGATCAACACCACTATAATTATCACTTGCAAAACTTTTCTTATCCATTATTCTCCTCCTACTATTTATCAAAATTTTAAGTAAAATAAAAGAGGTTATGCTGTATACTACAGTCATAACCTCTGAAAGAATTTTTAGAAGGTAAATAAAACATATGCACGCATATGTTTTCCTTCCTCTGTCCTTTTTACCTGAGAGTTTTGTCTAATCCACATTCTGGATCAGTTTTGCTCCTTCGGTGCCCATTTCGGGTCTCTCCAGAGGCTCGTCCAGTAAGGGTCTTTATCTGCTTTCGCAAATACCTGAAAGTTTTACTTCTTCGGTGGCTTATATTCTAAGCACTCTCCCCATACCTTCGTCCGATTTTTATTAATATTTAGGATAATAACATTTTTTTTTGATTATGTCAATAATCTTACAAATAATTAATTTTCATGTATAGTTTTGGTTCTAAAAAAAATTAACTTTACAAAGTTTTTAAAATGTCTTCTAATTTATCTTTATCAACTACCCTAGTATGTAGTATCTCAAGAGATTTCAATTTTTTTATATTTGATGGAACTTCTTTTTTAGATATTTTATTTAAAGCTTCTATATTTTTAAATTCATCCCTTTCTTCTAAATCAAATGCCTTTAAAACATTTGAAGAAAACTTATAAATATTAGCAGTAGAAAGAACAATTGTCTTTCTTTGTTTATTTTTTAAAGCTGCATTCATAGCGATGGCAGTATGTGGATCTGCCATATAGTTATTTTTATCAAATGTATCGTAGATAGTTTCTAAACATTCCTCTTCAGAGGTATAATCTCCAACTATTGTTTCTTGAATTTTTTCTAAATATTTTTTATCTAATTCAAATTTTCCTGTTTCTTCAAATGTTTTATACAGTTCATTTAACATCTGACTATCGTCTAGAACATGGTATAAAAGTCTTTCTAAGTTAGAAGAAACTAATATATCCATAGATGGACTCATAGTCTTGAAAAATTCTCTTTGTTTATTATAGATTCCTGTATTTAAAAAATCATATAATACATTATTTTTATTAGAAGCACATATTAATTTACCTACAGGAAGGCCCATTTGTTTGGCATAATATCCAGCTAAAATATCTCCAAAATTTCCAGTTGGAACAGAAAAATCTACAGTTTCCCCTAGAGTAATTTCTTCTTCCTTTAACAGTTGAAGATAAGCTTTAAAATAGTAGATTATCTGAGGTACAAGTCTTCCTAAATTAATTGAATTAGCAGAAGAAAGTTTAAATTTATCTAAATATTGGTTTAACTCCTTATCTAAAAATATATTTTTAACAGCAGTCTGACAATCATCAAAATTTCCATTGACTCCTATTACCTCTACATTTTTTCCAGGAGCAGTCTGCATCTGAAGTTTTTGTACATCACTTACACCATCAATTGGATAAAATACAACCATCTTTATACCTTTCAAATCTTTAAATCCTTCTAGGGCAGCCTTTCCTGTATCACCAGATGTAGCGACTAAAATTAAACTATCTTTTTCAGAATTATTTTTTTCTCTGGCCTGGGCAAATAAACGTGGCATAATTTGAAGTGCCATATCTTTAAATGCCAAAGTAGGTCCATGCCATAGTTCTAAGACATAGATATTATCTTTTAACTTTACTACAGGAGTTTTCTCTGGATGGGAAAAAGTTTCATCATATACAGCTATAGATTGTTTTAACTCTTTTTCACTATAATCCGTAAGATATTTTTTTAATATATTTAAAGCCACTTCTTTATAGTCACTTTGTTTCATCGCTTCAATTTCCTTCAATGAAATTTTTGGAATTTCCTTAGGTACAAAAAGACCACGGTCGCTACAAATTCCTTTTTCAATGGCTTGGGAAGCTGTGTATTCTTTAGCATTTCCACGGGTACTAATATATTTCATTTGTTTCCTCCTCGAGTAAAATTAAAAGATCTTTATAAGATTTAACTTCCATATTTGTATCACTATTATCCTCTATATAAAATTTATTTATTCTTAAAAAGATAAATGTAAGAGCCATCTTTAAAACCATTTTTTTTAATAATTCTTGCTCTTCAGGTAATAACATTCTCTCTAGTTCGTATGAATCTAAAAATATTTTTATAAACTTATCTTCCTTATTTTTATCAAACTCTTTAATTTTAATCCAAAAATTTATTACAATAGCTAGATCGATAACAAGGGGACCTTTTGTACAGTCATTAAAATCTATCAGTGACAGTTCCTCCCCCATAAAAACATTATCTGGAAATATATCATTATGAACAATTCCCATTGGAAGACTTGAAAAATCTAGATTTTTTATCTCATTATATCTTCCCATAATTAAATCATGATCATCTTTTAAGATCTCTTCTAGATCCACTTTTGATATTTTTTCATGGAAAAAATCTAAATCTATCTTTCTAGTTCTTACAATAGATCTATCCTTAGATAAGTTGTGTAACCTACCTAATGTCGATCCTATCTTTTTTAAAACTTTTTCATCTATATTTTTTACCTTTTCACCAGGAATAAAATTAAATAAACATCCCATCTTTTCTTCAATAAATATATGATTTTTCCCCAAATTATTCATAGAAGCTTGGGGACAAGAGATATTATTTTTATTTAAAAAACTTAGAAGTTCTAACTCTTTTAATTCCTCATTAATATTTCTATCCCCCTCTAAAAGTCTAAATACATATTTTTTATCTCGATCTTTAACTAGATAATTTGTGTTGAGTATCCCCTCTGAAATTTCGATAAAATCAGCATCTTTATCTAAGTTATAAAGAGTTTTTATATCTTCTTTATGTTCGGTAGTTAATTTAGTATATACGGCCATAAGGTCTCCTATTCAAATAATTCACGATGAAAAATGGCATTAGCATTATTTAATTTATTTTGAGATATAACATAAGAAACACTTGTTTGATTTGAAGATATTGAATCTATATTTATCTCATTTAAATTTAAAATTTTAGTTAATTTTCTAGGTATATTATTAGAAGCAATTCCTAATCCAACGACAGATATCATACTTAGATCATCAGTTAATTCTGGAAAATAACCTCTATTTTTTAAAACTTTATAAAATCTTTGTGCTTCTTCCTTTCCTGTTAAAATTGAAAATTTAGAATTTTCCAATTGTTGAAATAATTTTACTTCAATATGATTTTCTTCTAAATGTTCCACTAGTTCTTCCATATTTTTTAAATTTATTCTTAAATTTGCTAGATTACTTATATTTGAGATTCCTCTTACAACTGAATTTTCCATAGTTTTCTCCTTTTTAATCCAAGTTCCCTCTTCCCATGTAAAAGCTGAACGCAATTCAACAGGAATTTCATATTTAGAAGCTAGTTCTATACTTCTACAGTGTAAAACTTTAGCTCCTTTATCGGCCATTTCAATCATTTCATCATAAGAAATACTTTTTATTTTTCTAGCTTTTTTTACAATTCTAGGATCTGAAGTATAAACACCATCTACATCTGTATATATTTCAACTTTATCTGCACCAACTGCTGCACCAATAGCTACAGCACTAGTGTCACTTCCACCTCTTCCTAGAGTAGTTGTATTTCCTTCACTATCTATTCCTTGAAATCCAGTTACAATAACCACATAACCATCGTTTAACTTATCTAATATTTTTTTTGATGGGATACTTAAGATCTTAGCGTTATTATAATCGTTATTTGTTCTTATGTCTAGTTGAGAACCATTAAATGAGATTGCTTTTTCTCCTAATTCCTCAATTCCCATAGCAAGTAGTGCTGCAGAAATTTGCTCACCTACTGAGAGAAGCATATCTAATTCCCTTCCTCTAGGATTAGAATTTATCTCTTTAGCTTTTTCTATAAGAGAATCTGTCATCCCTCCAGGAGCCGATACAACAACTATCATCTTTTTTCCTTTATTTTTATTTTCAACTACCCATTTGGCTACCTCACGAAGTCTTTCTGTACCTTTCACACTTGTTCCACCAAATTTTTGAACAACTATCATAATAAACTATCCTCCTAGTTTAATTTTGTAAATATCAGATATTACTGCTGTAGCTGTAGCATCTCCACCGGCACCTTCCCCATAAAAGACAGTTTTCCCTGTATAATTCCCTTCTAACTCTACAGCGTTATATACACCATTTACACTATATAATAATTCATCTTTTTTTACAGCCATAGGAGCAACCCTTACAGTCAATTCTTTCCCATCAAAATTTGCTTCTCCTAATAATTTATATCTCAATCCTTTAGATTTAGCTATTTCAATATCTTCCTTTGTCAATGTATCTATTCCAGCAATAGATATTTCAGAAAATTCTTTTAAATTTCCCCAAGCTAAGTGAGCTAAAAGATTTATTTTATGTGCAGTATCTATTCCCTTTACATCAAAGGTAGGATCAGCTTCAGCATATCCTTTATTTTGAGCATCTTCCAAAGCTTTTGAATAACTCATTCCCTCTTCCATCTTTGTTAATATATAGTTACATGTTCCATTTAAAATTCCACGAATATTTTTAAAATCATTTAAAAATAAATTTTCTTTTATAGGCCCAACTACTGGTATTCCTCCACCTATAGAAGCTTCATATTGTAATTTTACATTATTTTCCTCTGCTAATGAAAATAGTTCGTTTCCATAAACAGCCAAAAGATGTTTATTCGCTGTAACTAGATTTTTTTTCGAAGCTAAAACAATCTTAGAAATTTCATATGCTACCTTAACTCCTCCTATTAGTTCAACTACTGTATCAATTTTAGGATCATTAATAATCTCTTTATAATCATCTGTAAAATCATATCCTGTGATTCCGTTATCTTTAAGATCACAAATTTTTACAACTTCTATATCTCCAATCTCTTTATTTAATCTATTTTTTTCATTTGATAAAATATTTAATACACTCTTTCCAACTGTCCCAAGACCAATAACACCTATTTTCATAATTTTCTCCCTTTATCTTCAGCAATTAATAATTCTGCAATTTGAATAGTATTTGTAGCGGCTCCTTTTCTTATATTATCAGCAACTACCCATAAATTTAATCCATTGTCTAAACTTTGATCCCTTCTTATTCTTCCTACAAATACTTCATCTTTTCCCTTTGAATTAATTGCCATCGGATATATATTATTTTTAACATCATCTTCTACAATCAATCCTTTTACACTAGCTAGATCTTTTTTTACTTCTTCTACATCAAATTCTTTTTCAAATTCAATATTCATAGATACACTATGAGAATGTAGTACAGGTACTCTAACACAAGTAGCTGTCACTTTAACATCCGCTCTCAATATTTTTTTAGTTTCATCTATCATCTTTTGTTCCTCTTTTGTATTTCCATTTTCTAAAAATACATCTATATGTGGTAGACAATTTCCTGCTATCTGATATGGATAATTTTCAACAGGTTTACCTGCTAATCCATTTTCTAAATCCTTTATCCCTGCTAGTCCAGAACCTGATACGGCTTGATAAGTTGAATACACAATTCTTTTTATTTTATATTTTTCATCTAAAACTCTAAGAGGTACTACAGACTGTATAGTCGAACAATTTGGATTTGCTATAATTCCTTTATGATTAAATACTGCTCCTGGATTAACTTCTGGAACAATAAGTGGAACTTCATCATCCATCCTAAAAGCACTACTGTTGTCAACTACAATAACTCCCTTAGATGCAGCTATTGGCGAAAACTTTTTAGATGTATCTCCTCCTGCTGAAAAAAGTGCAATATCGATATCTTTATCAAATGAACTTTCATTTAATTCTTCTACAACTATATCTTTCCCCATAAAATTAATTTTTTTTCCAGCACTTCTAGATGAAGCCATTAAGTATAGATTCTTAATAGGAAATTTTCTTTCCTCTAGTACTTGTAAAAAAGTTTGCCCTACTAACCCGGTAGCTCCTACAATTGCAATGTTATATTTTTTCATCTTCACCCTCCAAATTTTGTAATAAAAAAAAAGTTTATTTAGATGTAATTCTAAATAAACTTATAAAAGTTTTATATTCAGAAACATCTCTCGTTTAATATGTAAAAGAGGTCTGCTTCTATTTTTTATAGAAAGCAAACTTAAGTTATCATTATAATGGTTATGGAAATAATTTTTGTAAACATAGTTTTGCTCTCCCTTGTTCGTTTTTTTAAAACTATTGTCCAGTAGCAATGGACTTAAAGTATAATACTAAAAAAAAATTAATAAGTCAAGTTTTTATTTCTAGACTTTATTATTTTGTCTATTTTGATAAACACTTGTACAGTGTTATTGGACTTAAAATATAATACAAAAAAAATGAACAAAAGTCAATTTTTTTTAGTATTTTATTTTATTATTTTATCTAAAAAATAATAGATAAATTTATTTAAATTTATAATATATTTTCTATTAAACTATAATTGTATTACAAAAAAATTTAAATAAAGGAGATATTAATGACAAAATTAATAGAAAGGTTTATAAGCTATGTAAAATTTGATACAAAATCAGATGAGAACTCTCTTACATGTCCTAGCACAAAAAAACAATTAAAATTAGCTAGTTTTTTAAAAGAGGAGATGATAAAAATAGGATTAGAAGATGTAACATTAGATGAAAATGGATATCTAATGGGAACTCTTCCTAGTAATAGTAATAAAGATATTCCAACATTTGGATTTATTGCTCATATGGATACTGCTCCTGCATTTTCAGGAAAAGATATAAAACCTAAATTTATAGATTATAATGGTGGAGATATAATATTAAATAAAGAAAAAAATATAATATTATCTCCCAATGATTTTGAGGAATTAAATTCATATATAGGCGAAACTCTAATTACAACTGACGGAACTACTCTTCTAGGAGCAGATGATAAAGCTGGTATTGCTGAAATATTAACATCTATGGAATATTTAATAGATCATCCTGAGATAAAACATGGTAAAATTAGGATAGGATTTACACCTGATGAAGAGATAGGAAGAGGTGCTGATCTATTTGATGTAGAAGAATTTGGAGCTGAGTTTGCTTATACTATCGACGGCGGAAGATTAGGAGAGGTAGAATATGAAAATTTTAATGCTGCCAGTGCTAAGATAGAGATAACAGGTAGAAGTGTCCATCCAGGAACTGCTAAAGATCAATTGATTAATGCTCTTCAAATTGGTATTGAACTTCATAATTTATTACCAGTAAACCAACGTCCTGAATTTACCCAAGGATACGAAGGATTTTATATGTTGTCTGAGATGAGTGGAGATATCTCAAATGCAAAATTAAGTTATATCATAAGGGACCATGATATGAAAAAATTTATAGAAAAAAAAGAATTTCTAAATCACATTGTAAAGTTATTAAACCAAAAATATAACGATGCTATAAAATTAGAACTTAAAGACAGTTACTATAACATGAAGGAAAAAATAGAAGAAAAAATGGAAGTTTTTGATATGGCTCTAGATTCTATGATTCAGTTAGGAATAAAACCTATTGTAAAACCTGTTAGAGGCGGAACAGATGGGGCTAGATTATCTTATATGGGATTACCATGTCCTAATATATTTACAGGAGGACATAATTTTCATGGACAATATGAATATATTCCTGTTTCCTCTATGGAAAAAGCTGTAAAAGTAATAGTGAAGATAGTTGAAAATATTGAAAAAAATAATAATATTAAATAATTATCCAAAGAATTCCTATTAAGGGATTCTTTTTTTATATTTAATATGTCTATCTTAATAATAGTATTTCTTGAAAGGAGGGAGAAAATTAGGTATAATGATT
>DDQV01000041.1:0-10411 GCA_002342785.1 Fusobacteriaceae bacterium UBA2433
TTATTTTATGACAAAATTACAGTGATTCTTAATAAGATAAACTAAAAAGAGAATCTCTATTATATATAGAAATTCTCCCTTTAAAAGTATTTTAGTATTAATTTTTATTTGATTTAAAAATTATTATTTTACTGCTTCTGCACCTTTGTTTAAAGCTTCTCTGTTCATAGGAATAAATTTTGCTTTATTCTCTCCAAAAACTTTTAGAAAAGCTTGTAAGATACTATCTTGATCTACAGTCTTGGTTAGTTCTAAAAAAGCTCCTAACATAACCATATTAGCTGCTTTAACAGTTCCACATGATTCAGCTATTGTATTTGCATCAATATAAAATGCATCTATGTCTGTTCTAGTTGTCTTTTCTTTAATTAGAGATGAATTTATAAGTATCTTTCCTCCAGAAATTACATCTATTTCAAATTTATCTAAAGAAGGTTTGTTCATAGCTATTAAACATGTAGCATCTTCTGCAACAACAGGAGAGCCAATAAAATTATCAGATACAATAACACCACAATTAGCAGTTCCTCCTCTCATTTCAGGACCATAAGATGGTAACCATGAAACTTGCTTCTCTTCTATCATTCCAGCATATGCTAATAATTTTCCTAAAGACATAACACCTTGCCCACCAAATCCAGCAGCGATTACTTTTTCATTCATTATTTATCCCCTCCTTCAGGAGTTCTAATATTACCTAATGGGTAATATGGAATCATATTTTCTTCTAGCCATTTTAGTGCATTAACAGGAGTCATTCCCCAGTTTGTAGGACAAGTAGATAATACTTCTATGATTCCAAAACCTTCATTACGCATTTGCATTTCAAAAGCTTTTTTTATAGCAGCCTTAGTTTTTCTAACACCAGCGGGATTATGAACAGAACATCTTTCAACAAATTTAGCGCCATCTAAAGTGGCTAACATCTCAGATATTTTTATAGGCATTCCTACTTTTTTAGGATCTCTTCCAAGTGGAGCAGTAGTAGCCTTTTGACCTACTAAAGTAGTAGGAGCCATTTGTCCTCCAGTCATTCCATATATAGCATTATTAATAAAGATAGTTGTAAATTTTTCTCCTCTAGCTGCAGCATGAACAATTTCTGCAGTACCGATAGAAGCTAAATCTCCATCTCCTTGATAAGTAAAAACTACTTTATCAGGGTGAACTCTTTTGATACCAGTAGCTACTGCAGGGGCTCTTCCATGAGCAGCTTGTTGAACATCACAATTAAAATATTTATATGCAAGTACAGAACATCCAACAGGTGCAACACCAATAGACTCTCCAAGTACGTCTAATTCTTCTAAAACTTCTCCAACTAATCTATGAACAATTCCGTGAGTACATCCAGGACAATAGTGAGTTTTAGCATCTGTAAGTCCTTTTGTTTTTTTGAAAATGACTGCCATTATTTAGCACCTCCAATAAGTTTCATAACTGCTTCTACAACACCTTTAGGAGTAGGAATAACTCCACCAGTTCTTCCAAAGAATGCAGTTGGTAATTTGCCATTTAATGCTAATCTAACATCCTCAATCATTTGACCTCGACTCATTTCAACACTTAAAACAGTAGTTGTAGTAGAATCAATGTGGTCAAATGCTTTTTTAGGAAATGGCCATAATGTGATTGGTCTGATTAGTCCAACTTTAATACCATCTTTTTCTAAAATATTGATAGCATTTTTTACTATTCTAGCAGTTGTTCCATAAGCTGTAATAACTATTTCGGCACCTTCTAACTTATATTCTTCCCATCTACATTCATTTTTTTCCATTAAATCATGTTTTTTTTCTAATTTAAGAATGTGATCTTCTAAATCTTGAGCATCTAAAAATAGGGAATTGATAATATTAGGTTCTCTTTTTTCTTTTGTTCCATCAGTGGCCCATAATTTTTTTTCTAAATTTCTATGAGTTCTTTCTTTAAATTCAACTGGTTCCATCATTTGACCGATCATTCCATCAGCTATGACCATAACAGGAGTTCTATATTGATCAGCCACGTCAAAAGCTTCTTGAATTAAATCTACTGTTTCTTGAATAGAAGCTGGAGCATACACTGGCATATAATAATCTCCATTACCTCCACCTTTAACTGACATGAAATAGTCAGATTGAGCAGGTTGAATACCTCCTAAACCAGGACCCCCTCTCATCATATTTACTATAACAGCTGGTAATTCTGCTCCAGCTAAATAAGATATTCCTTCTTGTTTGAGCGCTATACCAGGTGAAGAAGATGAAGTCATTACTCTAGCTCCTGATCCAGCAGCACCGTAAACCATATTTATAGCAGCTACTTCAGATTCAGCTTGAACAAATTCTCCTCCAACTTCAGGAAGTTTTTTAGACATATACTCTGGAATTTCATTTTGTGGTGTGATAGGATAACCGAAGAAGTATTTGCATCCAGCTTTAATAGCAGCTGCACCAACGGCTTCGTTTCCTTTCATAAGTACTTTAGACATTATTTAGTCCTCCTTTATTAATTTCTTTCAACTGTGATAACAGAATCTGGACACATAAGACCGCATTGAGCACAACCAATACATTTTTCTTTGTTTGTTTCACTTATGTGAGAAGGGTTATATCCCTTTGAGTTTGTAGTAGTTCTATCTAATTCGATTATTTTAACTGGACAGACAGACACACATAGCTCACAACCTTTACAACGTTCTGAATTAAAAGTAACCATTCCTTTAGCCATTCTAAACCTCCTAATTTATATTTATATAGGGCAGTAAAAGATACTACTCTTGTGTTTATCATATTTTTTTAACTCATCCAATCTTCTCTCATTATTAGAGAGGTAGTTATAGAAATATCTTTTAGTTCATGAGGCAGTTGTTTTTCAACCTCTTCGATACATGATATATATTTAATTGGGATATTTGTTTTCTTTGAAATTTCTTCACAAATTTTTTGGCCAAATAAAACATCTTCTATTGTAGTGTTTTTCATCATATGAGTATTATTTATTAAACCTGTAACTTTAAGTTTGGTTGTTTCTTCAATATTTTTTAGATAAGATATTGCATCTGCAGCATTTTGTGTTTCAGGTCTATAGGCGTTAACAACAAAAAACATATCATAATCACCAAATTCAATATTTTTAGAGTAAGGAGCTAAAGCTCTAGCACCGACATCATCTCCTCCAACATCTAAAATTAAGTTCCATTCGTTTCCTACAATTAATGTACCTACTTCACCACTTATTGCTGGAATATCAAGAGCTGTTCCCTCTATAGAACTAGATATAACTTTAATGCCCCTCTCTCTTAAAAATTTAGCTTTTTCTCTACTTCTAAAATATGGATTGACTATATCTATATCAGCAATGGCAACTTTATCTTGAGATGCCTTAAGAAGTAAAGAATAGTTTATAGCAAATTCAGTTTTTCCACTTCCATAGTGACCACAAATAATTATAATTCTATTATCTTTTAGCATTCCGTCCTCCTAAGTTACTATTTTTTTAGTACATATAATTAATTATACTTTAAAAAATATATAAAAGTCAATAACAAAAAAACTTTTTTCTAGATAAAAAGAATTAAAATAGTATATAATGTCTGAAAAATATACGTTTTAGAAACAAAAATAAATTAGTTTGTAAAATATTTAGAAAAAATAAAGAATTATAGTACTTAAAAAATGGACAAAAATTATTAAGAAATGAATTGATTTAATTTTTTATATATTTTTAGGTTATAATCCATAAGAAATGAGTATAATAATTTTGAAAATGATTATGATAAGAATTTAAAGTTTTTTATTTATTTATTAACATTTTACTATACTCTTAAAACAAAAATTTTCTTATTTTTTAGAAAAAATTAAAATATATTTTGAAATTAAAAAATGAAAATTAAATTTTTATTGACATAAAATAAAAAAATTGTATAATTATAGCAGTCAATATAAAACAAAAAAATGGAGGTAAGATCATGTCAAAAAGATATATTCATACTGAAAACGCACCAGCTGCATTGGGTCCATATTCACAAGCGGTAGAAATAAAAGGGACGTTATACGTTTCAGGACAAATTCCATTTGTACCATCTACAATGGAATTAGTATCTGATGATATACAAGAACAAACTAGACAATCATTAGAAAATATAAAGGCTATCCTTACAGAAGCTGGATATTCTTTAGCTGATGTAGTCAAGGCTGGATTGTTCATTAAAGATATGAATGATTTTGGAAAAATTAATGAGATCTATGCAGAGTATTTCACAGAAACAAAACCTGCTAGAGCTTGTGTAGAGGTAGCTAGATTACCAAAAGATGTAAAAATTGAAATTGAAGTGATTGCAGTAAAATAATTTAAATAATAAAAAAAAAGATAACTTTTGTATTATTATAGAAGTTATTTTTTTTATTTAAAGAGATTGTTTTGTAAAGAGAAGAGAAATCTTTGAACTACTGAATTTGAAAAGTATGATACTATTTAAATATAAACTTGAAAAAAGATAGTTAAAAATGGTTAGTTAAAACAACTTTATTTCACTAAAATTTATAAAGGAGAGTAAAAAATGTTTTATAAAAGAGAAAATGGATGGAAAAATATTGAGGAATCTATAAAAAAAAATATAATAGATTTTTCAGAGGGATATAAAAATTTTTTAGATTTAGCCAAAACAGAGAGGGAGGTAATAACTCATTCTCAAAAAATGGCAGAAGCTAATGGTTTCGTAAATGCAGAATCTGTAGAAATTTTAAAAGCTGGAGACAAAGTTTTTTATAATAATAGAGGGAAAAACCTTATCTTAGCAATTATTGGAAAGGAAGATATTTTAAAGGGTGCTAACTTTGTAGTCTCCCATGTAGATTCTCCAAGATTGGATTTAAAACAAAATCCCCTCTATGAAGATGTTGATTTTGCACTTTTAAAAACTCATTACTATGGAGGAATAAAAAAATATCAATGGGCATCTAGAGCTTTATCTTTACATGGTGTGGTAGCTTTAAAAGATGGTAGACTCATAGATATAGTTGTGGGAGAAGATCCTAGTGATCCTGTATTTGTAATTCCTGATCTGTTACCTCATTTGGATAAATATGTCCAAAGAGATCGAAAATCTAATGAAGTATTAAAAGGGGAGGAGATGAATATTATTGTCGGTTCTACCCCTACAACAATGAAAGATGGAGAGATGAAAGAGTATTTTAAGTATACAATCTTAAAGAAATTAAATGATGATTATGGAATAATAGAAGAGGATTTTATATCAGCTGAATTACAATTAGTTCCTGCAGAAAAAGCTAGAGATATTGGTTTTGATAGAGCTATAGTAGGAGCATATGGTCACGATGATAGAATATGTGGATATACTTCAATGATTTCTATGTTTGATTTGAAAGAAATTCCTAGAAGAACTTCTATATGTTATTTAGCAGATAAGGAAGAAGTAGGTTCTATGGGTTCTACAGGATTACAGTCTAAATATTTAAATTATTTTATGGGAGATATTATTTTTAAAATTCTAGGAGATAAATTTAATGATCAATTGTTAAGAAAAGTTTTGTGGAACTCACATGCTCTATCTTCTGATGTAAATGCTGGTCTTAATCCATTATTCAAATCGGTGCACGATGAGCAAAATGCAAGTAAGTTAGGATATGGAATAGTTCTTACTAAATATACTGGATCTGGAGGAAAAGGTGGATCATCTGATGCAGATGCAGAATATATAGCTGAACTTAGAGCAATATTTGATAATGCAAATATCAAATGGCAGACAGGAATGCTTGGAAAGATAGACGAAGGTGGTGGTGGAACAGTTGCAATGTTCTTAGCTAATTATGGAATCAGAACTATCGATGCAGGAGCTGCATTATTATCTATGCATTCACCTGTTGAGTTAGCATCAAAATATGATATATACGAAATTTATAGAGCTTATAAAGTATTTTATAATTTTTAAAAACTAAGGTAAAAAAAGAAAAAGTTATATAAAAATTAAAAAAAATATCTTATTTTTTTAGAAAATAAAAGAAGAAATAAAAAAAACAGAAAAAATAGAACTTTTAGGTTCTATTTTTTTATTTCTGAGACCCTCTAATCGGTCAAATAAGGACCGTTTAAAAACTTTTTAATGGCGGCGTCAAGATAGAATCTTAAGAAGCCGTTTTAATTGATAATAAAGGGTAAATATGATAAAATATAATGTATAATTATATTGAATAAAAGATCTAAATTTTATTAAAATTAATTCTTACTTTGGAAACAATTTAACAGAGTTAGAAATTAAGTTGGTTTAGACGATATTCAATTAACTTGGAGGTAAAAAATGGAAAAGATACAAATTACAACAGAATATATTAAATTAGATCAATTATTAAAATGGGCTAATATAGTAAGTAGCGGATCAGACGCAAAGCATGTAATTACTGAAGAGATGGTAAAAGTTAATGGGGAGATAGAAACTAGAAGAGGGAAGAAGATTCGTGTAGGAGATATTATAGAATTTGAAGATAAAAAAATAGAAGTAATAGCGTAAGAGGTGTTTAGATGCAAATCCTAGATATGAATATGATTAATTTTAGAAACTTAGATGATGAGCATCTAGAGTTTGATCGTAGATTTAACTTATTTTTAGGGAAAAATGGTCAAGGTAAAACTAGTGTATTAGAAGCTATCTACTTTACTGTTACTGGAAAAAGTTTTCGAACTTCTAAAAATAAGGAAATGATAAAATATGGTCACCATAAGATAGGAGCTTTTGTTAATTACGAAGATAGGGTAGCGCTAAAATCTATATCAGTAAAGTTAAATGAAAAAAAAAAAATATATTCTTATAATAGAAAAAATATTAAGTATGATGAATTTTTAGGTAAATTAAATATTATATCTTTTATACCAGAAGATATAGATCTTATTGTAGGGGCTCCTGGTGTGAGACGTTCATTTTTTGACTATGAGATAGCTCAAGCAGATCCAGAATATTATCTTTATTTAAAATCTCTATCTAAATTATTGAAATTTAGAAATAAATATTTAAAGGATAGAAAAACTAAGGACCCAATATTTGATATCTATAATTCAGAATTTATAAAATATGCCTCTTTGATAGTAAAAAAAAGGATTGATTATACAAAAAATGTTTCAAGGCTGTTATCTTTAAATTATCGAAAATTATTTGATGGTGAAAAAGAACTGACTTTGTGCTATAAAACTTTTTTAGGAGAGTTAAAAACTCCTACTTTAGAGGAAATAGAAGGTAAAATAAAAAAAAGCTATGAAAAAGTTAAAGATCGGGAACTACGTTATGGGTATTCACTTTTTGGTCCTCAGAGAGATGATTTTATTTTTTTGTTAGACGATAAAGAAGCTAAATCTTATTCATCCCAAGGGGAAAAAAAATCTATAATATTTTCTCTAAAAATATCTGAGATAGATATGATAATAAAGGAAAAAAAAGAAACACCTATTTTTATAATAGATGATATGTCATCTTATTTTGACTCTATAAGGAAAGAAAATATACTGAAATATTTTCAAAAAAGAGAAATTCAGTTATTTATTAGTTCTACTTCAGATCTAGAGATAGAAGCTAAAAGATTTTATATAGACAGAGGTGAAATAAATGGTTAGAAATCTAGTTGATATTAGTGATTTAATGGGAACGGCCATTATTAAGAGTAGGTCTCTAAAGGAAGGAATTTTAAAATCAGAATGGGATAAGATAGTTGGGGAACTCTCTAAAAAAAGTTTTGTTATTTTTTTTAAACAAGGAAATCTTTTTGTGGGAGTAGAAAATTCTATCTGGATTCAACAAATGAATTTTCAAAAGCAATCTATAATAGAAAAAACCAATGAATTTTTAGGTGGAAATTATGTAAACAATATAATTTTTAAAATTGGAAAAAAAGATACTAAAGATTATTTTTTGGAGAAACAAGAAACTGAGGATCCTATTGATTTAGATAATATTAGCTTAACAGATGATGAATATCTACAAATGGAAGATAAATTAAAAGAGATTAAAGATATTTTTATAAAGAAAAAAATAAAAATTATATTGGAAAAATCATATAAACGGAAAAAATATTTAAAACTTCATGGATTTAAGCAATGTAAGTGTGGAATTTATTATAGTTCTGCAGAGCCTATGTGTGCTATATGTATGAATAAAGAGGTTTTAAAATTAGAAGAAACTCTTATGAAAGAATTTAAAGAGGGAAAGATGTTGAAATATTCTCAAGCTGTAAGGGTGCTAGAATCCCTAACAGAAAAGGAATATGACAGGATAAAATTAAAAAAATTATCGAAGATAAAAAAAAACATAGATATCTATTTAAAAAATGAAAAAAATGATCTAGCTTTTGAGCTATCTAAACTATATTTTGCAATAGATTTAGGTGGATTAGAAAATGAATATATTGAGAGAAGAGCAAAAGAATTTATACAACTGTTAAAGAAATAAGATTTAGGAGGGTAAGTTAGATGAGTAATAATTATGAAGCGGGAGATATAACGGTTTTAGAAGGTTTGGAAGCTGTTAGGAAAAGACCGGGAATGTATATTGGTTCTACATCTGAAAGAGGATTACACCATCTCGTATGGGAAGTAGTAGATAATTCAGTAGATGAAGCTTTAGCGGGTTATTGTAATAAGATAATTATAAATATATTAGAAGATAATGTAATTGAGGTTATTGATAATGGAAGAGGAATTCCTACAGGAATACATCCTAAACATGGTAAATCAGCATTAGAGATAGTATTAACAGTATTACATGCTGGAGGTAAGTTTGAAAATGATAACTATAAGGTATCAGGAGGACTTCATGGAGTAGGAATTTCAGTTGTAAATGCTCTTTCTGAATGGTTAGAAGTTTATGTGAAAAGAGAGGGACAAATTTTTCATCAAAGACTAGAAAGAGGAAAACCTATGTTTGATGTAAAATCAATAGGGACAACGGAAGAAACTGGTACTAGAATATTGTTTAAAGCTGATGATGAGATATTTGAAACTTTAATCTTTAGTTTTGAAACTTTAAGAAATAGATTAAAAGAATTAGCTTACTTAAATAAAGGCTTGGAGATAGTGCTTACAGATTCTAGAAAAGATGAAAAAGTAGAGGAAATATTACAGTTTGATGGTGGTATAATTGATTTTTTAGCTGAAGTAGAAGAGGGGAATGAAAAATTAATTAAAGAACCTATTTATATGAAAGGAGAAGCTGAAGGAGTAATAGTAGAGATTGCTATGACTTATACAACAAAACAAAGAGAAAGTATATTTTCATTTGTTAACAATATAAATACTCATGAAGGCGGAACCCATGTAAGTGGATTTAGGACAGCTCTCACTCGTGTAATAAATGATGTAGCTAAAACTATGGGACTTATAAAAGAAAGAGATGGAAATTTTCAAGGTAGTGATATTAGAGAAGGAATAACTGTTATTTTATCTTTAAAGGTTCCAGATCCACAGTTTGAAGGACAAACTAAAACAAAATTAGGTAGTTCAGAAGTTACTAGTATAGTTTCTGGAATTGTTGGAAAATATCTAAAGATGCATTTAGAAGATACTCCTGCAGATGCCAGAAATGTAATAGAAAAAATCTTGATGTCTAAAAAAGCAAGGGAAGCCTCTAAAAAAGCAAGGGAATTGGTAATGAGAAAATCAGCTTTAGAAGTAGGATCATTACCAGGAAAACTTGCAGATTGTTCGTCAAAAAAACCTGAAGAATCTGAAGTATATATAGTAGAGGGAGATTCAGCAGGAGGATCAGCAAAACAAGGAAGAGATAGACATACTCAAGCTATATTACCACTTCGTGGAAAAATATTGAATGTGGAAAAAGCCGGATTACATAGAGCTTTAGAAAATACAGAAGTAAGAGCTATGATTACAGCATTTGGTGCTGGATTTAATGATGAGATGAATCTTGAAAAATTAAGATATCACAAAATTATAATTATGACCGATGCCGATGTAGATGGCGCTCATATAAGAACTCTAATTTTAACATTTTTATTTAGATATATGCATGATCTAATAACTAATGGAAATATCTATATAGCTCAACCACCATTATTTAAAATATCGGCAGGAAGATCTGTACAATATGCTTATACAGACAAACAAATGAAAGATGCAACAGACCTTCTTAATGTAGAAAATAGAAGATTTACCCTTCAAAGATACAAAGGATTAGGAGAGATGAATCCTGAACAACTTTGGGAAACTACTATGGATCCAGATACAAGAACGTTACTACAAGTAAGTGTAGATGATGCTGTAGAAGCTGATAAATTATTTGATAAATTAATGGGTGACAAGGTAGAGCCTAGAAAGAAATTTATTGAAGAAGGAGCTGAATTCGTTAAAAATTTGGATATTTAATATAATTATTTTAGTTATATAAAAAAAGAGTAGAATATAAAAATTT
>DDQV01000041.1:10430-14303 GCA_002342785.1 Fusobacteriaceae bacterium UBA2433
GAAACTGATAAAAAATATTTAATATAGTAAAATATTTTATAATTAGGGTGGATAAAGGTAAATTAATTCAGGAGGATTAGATGTCAAATATAATAACTAGATATATAGAACAAGAGATGAAAGAATCATATTTGGACTACTCTATGAGTGTAATAGTAAGTAGAGCATTGCCAGACGTAAAAGATGGATTAAAACCAGTTCATAGAAGAATTCTTTTTGCTATGAACGAACTAGGAATGACTAATGATAAACCACATAAAAAGTCAGCTAGAATTGTTGGAGAAGTATTAGGTAAGTATCATCCCCATGGAGATACAGCTGTTTATAATACAATGGTTAGAATGGCTCAAGATTTTAACTACAGATATGAACTTATAGATGGACATGGAAACTTTGGATCAATAGATGGAGATTCAGCAGCGGCCATGAGATATACAGAAGCAAGAATGACTAAAATTACTAAGGAATTATTAGTTGATTTAGATAAAAACACAATAGATTATAGAAAAAACTTTGATGATTCATTGGATGAACCTATTGTATTACCTGCAAAATTACCTAATCTATTATTAAATGGAGCAACAGGTATTGCAGTGGGAATGGCGACAAACATACCACCTCATAATTTAGGGGAATTAGTAGATGGAATTTTAGCTGTTATAGATAATAGGTTAGAAGTAAAAAGTAAAAAAAGTGAGATACTAGAAGGATTTGAAAAAATAAAAGAGATGATCTCTAATTCAATAGAAAAATTTGACGCAGAAATTGCCTTTGGAAGAATTGAAAAAATAATATTAAATACTGAAGTAACAGACGAAAACAAATTATTAAATTCCATTGAAAAGATAAAAGTTATTATAGATAAATCTATAGCAGACAATGATGCATTAAATCTTAAATTACAAAAAGAAAAAGAAGCTAGAGATGAATCTTTTGATATGGAAGAATATGTAGAAGTACCAAAAGAAATATCTTTAACTACTTTTAAAAATTTAAAAGAGTTAATTTCAAAGATTATAGGATCAACACCTAGGATAACTTCGAGGGATTTAATTGAATTCATAAGTGGACCCGATTTTCCAACAGGTGGAATAATTGACGGGAAAAAAGGAATTTATGATGCTTATACAACTGGAAGAGGAAGGGTAAGAGTAAGAGGAAAGGTAACAATTAAAGAACATAATAATGGTAAGAGTTCAATAATAATAAATGAAGTTCCGTTTCAAGTAAATAAAGCTAGAATGATAGAAAAAATTGCCAATCTTGTAAAAGAAAAGAAAATAACAGGAATAACAGATCTAAGAGACGAATCGGATAGGAATGGAATAAGAGTAGTCATAGAGACTAAGAGGGGAGAAGAACCTGAATTAATCCTAAACAAACTATATAAATATACTGAATTACAAAATACATTTGGGATTATTATGTTGGCTTTAGTAGATAATGTTCCAAAAGTATTAACGTTGAAAGAAACGTTAGATCATTATATAAATCATAGAATTGACGTAATAACTAGAAGAACTAAATTCGAATTGGAAAAAGCTGAAAAACGATCTCATATTTTAGAAGGGTTTAGAATAGCTTTAGATAATATCAGTGAAATAATTAAAATAGTAAGAGGTTCAGAAGATGCTAATACAGCTAAAGAAACTTTAAAAATAGATTATTCATTTAGTGAAGCTCAGGCAAGATCTATTTTAGATATGAAATTACAGAGACTAACTGGGTTAGAAAGAAATAAAATAGAAAATGAATTTATGGCTTTGATAGAAATGATTGAAGAATTAAATTTTATTTTAAACAACGAAAAGAAAGTATATGAAATAATAAAAGAAGAATTAGAAGAAATCAAAGAAAATTATTCAGATGAAAGAAGAACTAAAATAGAAGAATCTAGATTAGATATTAATATTGAAGATTTAATTTCTGATGAGAAAGTAATTGTAACTCTTACGAATAAAGGCTATGTAAAAAGAATAAGTCAAGATCAGTATAAAGCACAAAAAAGAGGTGGTAAAGGTGTAAGTAGTCAAAATACAGTAGAGGGCGATTTTGTAGAAAATATGTATTCTGCATCTAATCTTGATACAATGATGATCTATACAGATAGTGGAAAAGTATATAGCTTAAAAGTATATGAAATACCAGAATTTTCTAAACAGGCTAGAGGTAAATTAATTGAAAATATGATTAAATTAGGAGAAGATGAAAAAGTAAGAGCTATAATAAAAGTCAGAGATTTTTCTGAGGAACATGAAGTATTTTTCTTAACTAGAAATGGTATAGTTAAAAAAACTAATTTAAGTCAATTTAAAAATATAAATAAATCTGGTCTTAGGGCTATAAATTTAAAAGAAAATGACGATCTAATTTTTGTTGGGATAATAGATACTAAAGAAAGTCAAGTATTTGTGGCTACAAGATTAGGATATGCTATAAAGTTCCCACAAGATAATGTAAGATCTATGGGAAGAACAGCTTCAGGAGTAAAAGGAATAACACTTCGTCCAGAAGATGAGGTAGTATCAGGTGTAATAGTAGATCGTGATGATTCTAAAATATTAACTATAACTGAAAATGGATATGGGAAAAGAACTAGAATAAATGGTTATACTAGTCAATCTAGAGGTGGAAAAGGTGTTATTAATATTAGAATAAGTGCTAGAAATGGAAAGGTTGTAGATGTAAAATCTGTAACTGATGATGAAGAATTATTGGCAATAACTTCAAATGGAGTTGTAATAAGAACACCAGTAGAAGATATATCTCTAATTGGAAGAGCAACTCAAGGTGTAAAAATAATGAGAGTAGAAGAAACTGAGCATGTAGTTTCTACTATTAAGGTGAAAAAAAATTTAGAAGAATTAATTGAAGAAGAACTTTTAGAAAAAGTGGAAGAAAAAAAATAAGAAAAAAGGAAAATATATAGTTTTGTAGAAAAACATAATGACTAAATTATATTAGAAATATTAAATAATAGCTTTTATTATTTAATATTCAAATGGAGGGGTATTTATGTTAAATAGAATTTTGATTTTATTTGGAAATGAGGTAGATAAAAATAATTTACTTAAAACAGGACTACATTTAAAAGAAAAATATGGAACAGAAGTGTATGGGCTATATATTAGAGATGTTAGAAAATATGAAGTTTTACCTCCAACAGTAGATGGATTGGTTGTAGATAATTCGGCTAATTTACTCATTAAAGAATGGGAAAAGTCAGAAAATATTCAAGTAGAAGAGCTACAAAAAATATTTAAAAATTATTTTCCAGTAAAAAATTTATTGATAGAAGAAGGTATCACCCAAGAAATTTTACAAGAGAAAATGCTAGGGTTTGATTTGATCATAACTGAAAAATCAAAAACTATTACATCTAATCAAAAAGAACTTCTCAGACATCATTATAAACCAATTTTATTGATTCCTGAAAATAATAATTTAAAAGTTGAAAAAGTTATGATTGCTAACGATAAGAGTGAAAGGGTAAATAAATCTGTTTTTAATTTTTTAAATATGTTTGAAAAATTAAATGATTTTACATCTGTTGCTATAAATTTATCAGATGAAAGTGATGATGAGTTTTCAAAATATATGGAGATAGCAGGAAAAAAACTAAATATTTTAGAATTTGATGGGAAACCTATAGATATTATTTCTGAAAAAAGTAAAGGATTTGATATATTAATTATGGGAGATTTAAAACATTCATTTTTATTAGAAAGAATTGCAGGAAATACCGGCTTAAAATTACTAGAGAATATAGATATTCCTATCTATGTGGGATAATCTTTTATATTGATAAAATTTTTTAGGAGGGGAGCAAGTGTTCTCCTCCTAAATTAATATAAATATATATATTTATCTTTA
>DDQV01000069.1:0-6733 GCA_002342785.1 Fusobacteriaceae bacterium UBA2433
CAAGATCCAGTAGGGCCTTCTGCAGTTCCTAATCCTAGAAAAGGAACCACTCCAAAGGAACTTAGTACAGAAGAGATAGCTGGTATAGTTAAAAAATTTGCTGAAAGTGCTAAGAGAGCAAAGTTAGCAGGATTTGATGGAGTAGAGATACATTCAGCCCATGGATATCTTTTAAATCAATTTCTTTCTCCCCTCTCTAATAAAAGAAAAGATAAATATGGTGGATCTTTACAAAATAGAATTAAGATACATCTAGAAATAATAAAAGAAGTAAGAAAAGCTGTAGGAGAAAATTATCCTATATTTCTTAGATTAGGAGCATCAGATTATATAAAAAGTGGAACAACTATAGAAGATAGTAAGGAAGTTGCAATAGAATTTGAAAAAGCAGGCGTAGATATCTTAGATATTTCTGGTGGTTTTTGTGGCTATATCCCTGATGGTGTAAACCTAAAGGTCCAAGGATATTTCCACCCTCTAAGTTCTGCTATAAAAGAAGTAGTTAATATTCCTGTTATAGTTACAGGTGGAATTACAGATATTATTTCTGGAAGTAAACTAATAGAGGAAAATAAAAGTGATCTTGTAGGAGTTGGTAGAGCAATCTTTAAAGATTCGACTTGGAGTGAAAGAGAGTTTAAAAAAATTAAAAAATAAAATAAAAAAAATCCTNNTTATCTTTTTTCTTTTTCTGTATAATCTGCGTAATCTGTGACTAGTTCTTTTGTTTTTTCTTTCTTCTTTATAAATTTTCTATCCATAAATTTTGAGCTTTTTTAAATACCCTCTCTTATTTACCTTCTAAGGCCCTTCTAAAAAGTTTCCCTTGTGTTTATACATTTAAAGGATATCCACCCCTAGAATAAAGCCTTCAAACCATTGGTACTATTGAGGTTGAGAGGCAAAAAATCTAAAAGGCTCAAAAGTAGCTTTAATGGTGTCAGAAATAGCCTTAAGAGGGTACTCAGTGGCCTTATTTTATGCCAAAATTACAGTAATTTATAATAACTCTAATTTTTCAAAATAATATTTCTTCGTGTAAATTTGTGCAATTCGTGACTAGGTTTTTTCTATAATTTTAAAATCTTAAATCTAAAACCTTTTTTAGTCACTAATTGCTCGAATTTAAAAGATTATACTGCTACAACACAGAAGTCTTTTTTTTCTTCGTGTCTATTCGTGTCATTCGTGACTAAGCTTTTTTTAGCTTTTTTCTTGTTTTAAATCTGCCTCTATCTACGTAATCTGTGACAAAAATGTTTTATAGAATATCATTTTCTCCTAAAATTTAATAATATTTTTTTCATTTAATCTCTTAACGCCTAGGAGAATAGATAATCGGAGAGGTTCCAAATAGAGTATTTGTATCCTTAACCTCGCCTTCAACAGCAATCATCTCATCTACAATATTGGTCATATCTCTATAGATCTCAGGGGGACAAACAGCTTCTAATTTAATTCTTTCATGTTTTTTTAAAAAAATATAATTTTTCCATAGCCATTGTTTAACATTTTTTAGTTCTGAAGATTTTCTTAGAGTATTTAAGATATCCTGTCTTATACCTTCTAAAATTTCTAAAGGTTGTTCTTTTTTAAACATAGCTATCTCTTTTCCTAAACTTCTTGCAAATTTTTCATCGACCTCTTGGCACAAAAATTTTAAAATATGCCAATTATCGTAAAGTTCTTTTAAATTAGTTATTGGATGGTATTTTAACCAGACAAAAGCACTGAGTCTTCTCCTCCAATCCCACCATTTAACAGGATTTTGAAGATCTTGTGCTGGGATAAAAAAAACTTCTAAAGAACTTTCTGATCTTTTTTCTTTTAGGTTAGAACTTTCTTCCATAAAGATATAAGCATCTATATTTTGATTTTTTAATGGCTCAATCATATCTTCAAGAGAGACAGGAACCCAAATATAGTTTGATTTTTCTCGGTCAAGATATCCTATAGCCTCATATCCCTTTGAATCAAATTTAACTTTTGATTCATATATATGAGCTGAAATTCCAATTCTTATTTTTTCTTCTAAAATAAATGACAATAATATCCCCTCCACTTGAAATATTTATTCTAATAAGATATATACTTATAATAGAGGAAAAATCCTATAAAAAATATTATTTATGAATTTTTACTTCCAAGATATATCTGGATCTTTTCTTGGTGTTGTTCTTTTATATTTTACATCTGGATATCCTACTATCATACAAGTAACTATCTCCTTACCTTCTTTAACTTGTAGAAGATCTTTAATCTCCTTTGTTTCATTTGCAGCTTTCACAAAAAATCCACTAAACGATGTTCCAAGACCTAGTGCATTTGTCATAAGTTCCATATTAGAAGAGGCCAAGGCACCATTAATTTGTAAATTTGCAGTAACAACTATAACTACTGGAGCATTAAAAAATAATTTATCCTCACTATTTGGATCTTCAGTATATTTCTTATACATATCTATCCACATCTTAGCATATCTTTTATATGCCATAGTCTCAGGAGTCAAATTTGCCAATAGGTATTCACCCATATTTTTTAAACTTTTTAATGTTAATTTTCTTAACTCTTGTAAATTTTCTCTTAAAACTATATATGATATATCTTGAAGATTTGCAGCAGTTCCCGTGAATCTACCTGCTTCTATAATTTTATTAATTTTTTCTGTCTCTACCTTTTGATCTTTAAACTGTCTTATAGTTCTTCTAAATTTAATAAAATTTAATAGATTTTCAGGATCTATATCAAATTTTTCTTTCTCATATTCTATAACTTCATCCATATTATATTCATCTATAGAGATAGCATTTGTAGGACAGACAGCTATACAATGTCCACACTTAAAACAAGTAACATTATTAATTTGAGCTTTGCCATCTTTCATCTCAATATCTTTAGGAAAACAATCCTTAATACACATTCCACAGCCAATACATCTCTCTTTATCAACAACCATCATAAAATTACACTCCTTTTATTTTTTAAGTTCTTCGTTACCATCTAATTTTTCTTGGATAATTTCAAGATCTTTTTCTATTTTTTTTAGTTCATCTATAGTGATTCCTGTTTTTTTCAATATCTCCAAGGGTATGTCTTTAGCTTTTATCTTTAAATCTAAACCCTTATTAGTTATTCCTATCATTATTTGCCTACAATCTATATTTGAAGCTGTCTTTTCTATAAGATCCATCTTTTCTAATTTTTTTAACATAGGCGATAATGTTCCTGTTTTTAAATCTAATTTTTTACTGATATCAGAGAAAGAAAGTTCTTCATACTCCCACATAACTAACATGGCTAAATATTGAGGATAGGTAAGATCTAATCTATCTAATAATGTTTTATAAGCCCTTGTAATAGACCTTGATATCTTATAAAATTTAAAACAAAGTTGTCTATCTAATTTTAAATAACTCTCCATCTTATTACCTCTATTTTAATTTTCTATTTGCTCTGCTAATCCTTTTAAAATTTTACTGTGTCTTAGTTCTACACTACCAAGAGATCTATATATTCTTGCTACTTCTAGAAATCCTTCTTCTTCTGCTTCCTTTGCAAACTTAGGATATATCTCTTTGTATGCTTGATATTCTCCTGCTGAAGCTAACCTTAGATTTAAAATAGTTTTGCTAGATATAGCTCTTAAATTTTCTATATCTATTTCTATTTCTATTTCTCCTATAAATTTTTTAAATACTTCACTGTGTACAACTTCTTCCCTTCCTAATTTTTCAAAGGATAGTGCGATATCTTCATATCCTTCCTTTCTTGCTTTTTCTGCAAATATTTTATACAAGGCATCTCCAGTTAGTTCACCTTCATATGATTGTATTAAATTTTTTTCTGTTTGAGTTCCCTTTATATTCATAATTTTTCCTCCAATTAATAATATTGATCGTACACGATCTTTATTGAATTATATGTTAAATATATTTCTGTGTCAATTTATTTTAAAAAATTTTTAAGTTTAAAAGTAATTTATAGTATCATATAGTTAACTAAAAATTTTTAAAAAGAAAATAATTTTTTTAAAATCTATATAAGGTATATAGTAAATATATTTGGGAGGTAATTATGAAAAAAAATAGATTCGATATAAGTAGTTGTAAAGTAACTATGAAAGCAATTGTTACAACTGGAAATGGTGGTTATGAAAAACTTGATTATCGTGATGTTCCTATTCCAACTCTTGGGTCAAATGAAGTTCTTTTAGAAGTTCTTGCTGCTGGAGTAAACAACACTGAGATAAATACTCGTCTAGGTTGGTATTCATCAAAAGTTACAGCTAGCACAACCTCCCTTGCAACTGAGGAAGATGAAATAAAAGATGCCCAAGAAAATAATGATGGAGGTTGGAATAAAGCAACTCCATTTCCTTTTATCCAAGGAACAGATTGTTGCGGTCGTGTTGTTGCAGTTTCATCAGATGTAGATAAAGATCTAATTAATAGACGTGTATTAGTTCGTTCATGTATGCGTAGTGAGGGTTGGGATTCTTTAGAAAATATTTGGATGGCTTCTGATTTTGATGGAGCTTTCGCTCAATTTGTAAAAGTTCCTGCAACTGAGGTTTTTCCTATTGAATGTGATTGGACCGATTCAGAATTAGGAACTATCCCTTGTGCTTATGGTACAGCCGAAAATATGATCCACCGAGCAAAGGTAGAAGAGGGTGATCTTGTTTTAATAGCAGGAGCTTCAGGTGGGGTTGGATCTGCAGCAGTTCAATTAGCAAAACGTAGGGGAGCAACTGTTATAGCTATTGCAGGGAAAACAAAATTAAAAAAATTACTTGAAATAGGTGCAGATAAAGTTATCTCACGAGATGAAGATCTCATTGAAATTTTAGGAGAAAAATCTGTTAACGTTGTAATTGATAATGTCGCAGGTCCTTCCTTTGGTAAGATGATTAAAGTTTTAAAAAGAGGTGGACGATTTGTTTCTTCTGGAGCTATTGCAGGACCCCTTGTAGAACTTGATATGCGAGATTTTTATCTAAAAGATCTAACACTTATTGGTTGTACTGCATGGGATAAACCTGTCTTTCCAAATCTTATTTCTTATATTGAAAAAAAAGAGATCAAACCTCTTCTAGCAAAAACATTTCCACTAGAAAAAATTGTTGAAGCACAAATTGAGTTTAGTCAAAAAAAACATGTTGGTAAATTTGTATTGATACCGCCTAAAGTAGATAATATAAAAAAATATTTAGTATAATATATATCAAAAAAAAAGTAATAATTTTTATATTATTACTTTTTTTCATTTCTATTTAAATATTATTATGTTCCTCTAAAATATGTGTAGAATTTTTTGAATTATCCAAATACTGAGCTAGATTATAAGAATATGGATTTTCTATATTACACTTTGCTAACTTACCTTGAAAATCTTCGATAGATTTATAATTATTTTTATCCATCCATTCTGATAATCCATTTAAGAGTTTTCTCACAGCATTTTTATTATCTTTATAGATAGAACTTACTACTTGAACTGCAGAAGCTCCTACAAGGATCATCTTGATTATATCCTCACTTGTTATTACCCCAGTCCCTGCACAAAAATCTGCTTTTATATTTTTATAAGATGTCCCAATAAATTTAAGAGAGTGACGATTTTCAGAGGAACCACTAATATTTAATTTATTTTTAAAAGATTTATCTTCTATATTTATTTCAGGTTCAATAAATTTATTAAATAATAAAAAGCCATCTATACCCACTTCTTCAAATCGTTTTATCATATTCAAACAATTTGTATAATATGGAGAAAGCTTAACAGAAACAGGTATCTCTATAACTTTTTTTAATTCTCTCATAATATCAATTTGTTCCTCTTCAATTTCAGAACTTGTTTTTTCAAAACTTTCAGGAGAATAAAATAAATTTATCTCTATTGCATCTACTCCTGTTTTTTCTATTTGTTTCGCATACTCTATCCAACTACTTTTATTTATAGCATTTAAACTCGCTATAACTGGAATAGATATATTTTTCTTAAATTCTTTTAATTTTAATATACGAGATTCAGGCCCAAAATCATCGATCTTAGGTAATATACTTGTCATCTCAGCATGTCTTTCCTCATATTCTTCTAAATTTACATCTATCTCTAGATTTTCAAGTTGTACATCTTGTTCAAAGATAGTTTTATAAACTACAGCAGCAATTCCATTTTTTTCCTGTTCCTTTACAAAATCTAAGTCTCCAGAAAGAGCATTTGCACCCATAATAATTGGATTTTTTAATTCAATCCCCATATAGTTTGTTTTTAAATTTGCCATACTTATCACTTCTCCTAATCAAATTTTATTCCTTCTATAAATAACTTACAAAATTTTATAGAAAATTCCTTTATTTTTAAAATTAAAGATAAAAAAAGAAAGCCTTATGCCTTAAACATTAAAACTTCCTTTTTATTTCAACTAGGAGTATTGTTAAATACCTTATACCATTCTAAAAAATCATCATATGATAGAGGTTTTGTAAAGTAATATCCTTGAGCATAATCACAACCCATCTCTTTTAGAATTTCTAATTCTTCCTTAGTTTCTACTCCTTCTGCTACTATTTTTTTATCTAAAGCTCGTCCAATATTTATAGAAGATTGTACTATCTCCTTGTTTTCATTATTAGTTTCAAGATTTTTTACAAAAGTTCTGTCTATCTTTATTATATCTAAAGGAAGATTTTGTATAGAAGATAAAGTTGAATATCCAGTTCCAAAATCA
>DDQV01000069.1:6764-8971 GCA_002342785.1 Fusobacteriaceae bacterium UBA2433
CCAAAATCATCCAATGAAAATTTAATCCTAAAGTTTTTTAAAGCTGATATAATAATAGATATAGTTTTAAGATTCTCTGCACTGCCCCTTTCAAGAACTTCAAATTCCAACTTATCTAAAGGTAATGATTTTTCACTATATCCTTTGATAACTTGTACTATCCTAGGATGTTCTAAAATACTTAAGGGAATATTTACAGAAACATTGATATCTATCCCTTGTAGTTGCATTTTTTTTAAGTCTGTAAGTGCAGTCTTCAATACCCACTCAGTTACTACTCCAATCATTGCTGTCTGCTCTATATGAGGAATAAAATAATCTGGCGGGATCATCCCCCTTTCAGGATGGTTCCATCTTATCAATGCTTCTATCCCCTCTACTTTACCAGTGTGAAGATCAATCTTTGGATGGTATAAGAGATAAAATTCTCTTCTATTTATTGCCCTAGGAATTTCACATAAAAGATCAAAGTTTCGATGAGATTCAATCTTCATATTCTCAGAATAGATTGAATATTGTCTTAGATTTTTTTTTGAAAATCGTCTGGCTATCTCGGAATTTTGAATAACTTCCTTATTAATTCCCTCAAGTTTAGCTACACCAATAAATAAATTTGGGAAATATTCAATCTCTTTCATCTTTATTTTTTTATAGAACATTTTAGAAATAGTCCTAAAATTACTCTTAACTTCTGAATCTAAAAAAATAATCCCAAATCTTCCATCTCCAAAATAAAAAACCATATTAAATTTTTTCTTCTCATAGACACCAATTAGATCTCTAGCAAAACTTTTTATCAACTTATCTGCATATTTCGTCCCAAAAATTTCTTCTATCTTCCCATAATTTTCAAATTTTAAATTTGCAAGATAAGCATCCTCAGGGTAATCTTCAAATTTAATATTTTCAAAAAATTTTTTATTAGGAAGATTAGTTTTTTCATCATAAAGACTAGCTATGCTAAGTTTGTTGATTATATTTAAAAGATATTTCATACTAGCCCCTGAATATCCCCCTATCAACATATAAATAATCATTCTAAAGATCCAATTATATGTATTTTGCATGATTAATAGCTCAGAATTCAATGGTGTAAAAGGCCCTAAAAATAGTCCTCCTGTCATCCCAAGGATAATTCCGCCTATAGGGCCAAAAACAAATGATCCTGTTATTATTGTCAAAAGCATTATATAGGTAAATGAATTTTTTACCCCTCCAAATAATATAACTAACTTTGCTATATAAAATTGTAATAATATTATCACTAATAAAAAAAGTAAATATTGAAAGGTACTCATTTTTTTTAATTTTTGAATTTTTTTAACTACAAAAATAATACTCACTAATATTCCTCCTTGTATATACAATGATTTATCTTAAACCTATCGTATCTTTCTTATTATTATAACATATTTATACTCCATTAAATTAATATGAAAAAAAATTTAGAATAATATTTTAAGGATATACTCGGTAATACAATATTTTCCTTTAAAAAAACCATTAAAAATAATCTAAAAATAATAAAAGATCATCTAAAACTTTTTATAAGTTCATAGATGATCTTTGCTCTAAATATTATTGTATTTTTTAAAATTTTTAATATTCCACATCAAAAGGTTCAATCTCGAAAGATTCATCATCTTCACATATATCATCATCGTAAAGGTCATCGTCATAACAATCATCAATATTTTCACTGCCTTTAAACCCATAAAGATCATCTAAACCATATTGTTCTAAAATTTCATCTTTCATCTCTTCAATTTCAAACCATTCTGGAGTATATATTTCCGTTTCCTCTTCATAAAGCTCAATAAACCTATCAAAATCTTCTGTACTCATAATTGTTTTTAGTTCTTTCAAGTCCATATTTTTCTCTCCTTCAATATATTTTAAAAAAAAGTTTATTCCCTTAAATTATTGAAAAATTCAAAATATTTTAGGAAAAGTTCTTTTTTTAATCAAAATTATAATACTATATTTTTATCAATTAATCAATAACAATTTCATAACTTTTTAATCATAAAGTATTTCATGAAATTTAATTTGACTTTTTTTATATAATAGAATAAGATATTTTGAAAATATATTATTTACTATACCTAATGTTTAATCTAAAAAGGAGTTATCTCAATGATCCTAGTGAGCAAATTACAAATGGCTTATAAAAGTTATTTATGGACAAATTTTGAAGAGGAAGATCC
>DDQV01000069.1:9017-9453 GCA_002342785.1 Fusobacteriaceae bacterium UBA2433
TCTGGTAAGTTAGATTCTACCATCTTCAATAAAAAAGAGGGATATGAGATGTTATATATCATCCAAAAATTAATAGAAATATGGAAACTTGAAGATAGAAAAAGTGTTAGAAAACTAGAAAAAATGATCTTTAAATTTTTACCTGACGAGATAGTTAAACAAGAAGATGTTAAAAATTGGGTTCGAAATCATTGGGATTATTATTAAATATAAAAAAGACCTTTTAGATTACCTTAACGGTAATAAAAAAAGTCTTTTTTTTGTTATTTTTTATTTAATTTTTCTAGAAAATTTTGTGTTATATCTATATATTTTTCATCTTTAATCTCTCTAAATATTGCTAAAGCTTTTTCATAAAGTTCTTTAGATTTATTTAGATCTTCTGTTAATTTAGCTATCTCACTATATGTCATAGCTTCCCACCACTCTTCATCTT
>DDQV01000068.1 GCA_002342785.1 Fusobacteriaceae bacterium UBA2433
TTCAATTTTAACACTTAGTAACTTATTTGTCTCCAATTCATTTATACTCTTCTTTAAAAAAAAAGTCAACTACTAAAGTTATATTTTTTATTTCTTATTTTCTATTAAATTTTGTTATTATCTCTTATTAACCTTATTTTAAAAGGGTTTTATCACTTTAACAGAATATATATTATCATAATATTGACTTTAATTATTTTTTTTAAAAATAAAAAACAGTTTCAAAATAAAACAAAAAAAATGTTTTAGATACACTGATTTAATTATTTTTAAATGTTTTAAGATATTACTTGTGATTTAATAAATTATTAAAATCACATTATTTTTTTATAAACAGGATGTAAATTAACAATTATATTTTTTAAATATAAATTTAGTGAATAATTTCACTTTAGTGCGCAAAATATTAAAATTTATTGTCATACAAGTGATTTCACATAATTACAATCTATGAAAACAAATGTTTAGTTTCCAATTAAGGTTTAAAATAATGAAGTTCTTCTAGAATCAACTGAGAAATCATATTTTATAGAACTTTTAAAATGTTAAATTATTTGGATTAAATATTTAAACACCAAAAGAGGTCATACAATAGTATGACCTCTGAATTAAGAAATAGTTAAGAATAAAAAAAATAAATTTTAATTTCTCCGCTGTCCTTCTACCTGAGAGATTCGCCTAAAATAAATTAGGTTTGCTCCTTCGGTGACTTACTTAAAAGTCTCTCCAGAGGCTCGTCCAGTAGGTGTACTCATCCACATATTCATGAAAACCTGAAAGTTTTACTTCTTCGGTACTCTAATTTTTTAGAGGTTCTCCACATACCTTCGCCCGATTTTATATTTAATTGTTTTATCTAATATTAATTTATTATATTTTGTCAATATTTTATTCTAATCTGGTTGCCCCATTTGATATTGCTACTCTTAATTGCGTCATTCCCTCTAATCCTTCTCTGCTCCACCCCTGTGGTCTAGAACTCATTCTAGATGCTAGGATATGACTCACATGACCTTCAGCAGTGCATCCTAACTGATGTTTTTGCTTATGTTCTAAGTTAGTTTCGATACCTTTCCATTGATTTTTTACATATTTCATATGTTGCGTTTTCCTTTTTATACTACTTTCAAGAGTCTCTTTTTCAATTAATATTTTAGCTTCTTTTAAGAACTCTATTTTATTTCCCGAATACACTAATTCTTTTAGCTTGTTATATGTTTCTTTATTTCTTTTCCCGCCTGAAACAACTGATATTGCTTTGTTTAAATGAAATTCATATAATACATATGTTGCATTTTCAATCCATTCTAAACTCGTTTTAATCCATCGAGCACCATCACCTAAGATAAATATATTTTCAATTTTTGTAATGTCATATGATGAATGAATGTAGTCATAAACTTGTACCCAAAGATCATCTGTAGATTTTAAATTACTGGCAAAAATCTTTTTATTGAGTTAAAATTTTCTGTTTTTACATTCTGTAACTTTTCCTTCGTGAACATAGATGATTTTGTTTAACACATTGTTTTTATTACACTTTTGGAGTGCAACATGATCTTCGTCGGCTTCAATAAACAGATTTTTAACAACTCTTTTTATTTCTAAATCTTCATATTTTTCATCTTCTTTTTTAAAAAAAATTTGAATAATATTTTTAACAGTTTGCTTAGAAAAAGTATCGTAGTCACTCACAAATTTTCCAGCATTTTCAAAGGATAAAAGATTAGCAAATTCTAAAATTTTACCTTCTATGGCATCATCTAATCTTTGATATGGTTTTAGTCCAACAGCTTCATCTAAGAGATAGGCATACCTTTTAGTATTTTTATTTTGATAATATGTTCGCTTAAAAGTAATCTTTCCTAACACAGTTCTAATGGTACGAGTATCAATTCTAATTATGCTCCAATTACGTTTACGTTCTTTAGAAGCTTTGATTCCATTATCAATTTCTTCCATTACAGCTGTTAATATTTCAGCATAAAATTTATCTGAGTTTTGATGTAGCATTTTAATCATTCCAGAAAAATTAATATCTGAAGAAAAATTAAAATATTTTTTTATGATTTGTAGTATAATATTTTCCATAGGGAGACCATCCTTTAAGTTGATTGTTTGTGGTGAATTAATTCTAACATAAATTTTGGTCTTCCTTTTTATTTTTTGATAATTTACCTACAATTATTATACTCTAACTTCTAATCTATTTTATTTTTATCTTTTTCAATGATAACCTAGGCAATTCAATTTTTATAATTAATTTTAGATAACCCCCTCTAAATAGAAATTTTATATTAATTAACGAGATATTAACTTTTTTCTTCGTGCGCTTTTCTTAAAAAATTTAAATCTTCTACTCTTAGATTTAGTGAAAAATGACTTGAGTATTAAAAAGGATACTTAAGTCATTTTTTTATTTCTGAGATTTTTGGAAGTATATTTAAATTTTCAACATTTTTATTGAATGTAAAAGTGGAGATCTAGTTATATTGTAATCTGTAGACTAGACACTAGAAAAAAAAGCCGAAAAGAATCAGTTAAAAGGTGAATCTAACACAGAGTTAGATTAGATAAAAAAGAAATGAAAAGATTAGAAGAAGAGAACGATATATTAAGGCTATAACCATATTTGTCCAAAATTAAGCCATGAGCAATGTCAAACTATGATAAGAATTATCAAGGATTCATCCGATAAGTAAGCTAACAAAATTTTTAGAAGTACCTAAAAGTATCTACTATTATCGAAAATTTAATAAACTGACAATAAACAAAATTCAAAGAGAGAAGTTATCTAAGTTAATATATGAAATATGGTTAAGAAGTTATAAAAGGTATAGTGTACTAAAAAATATATTAAGAACTTGGTCTTATGTCAATATAGTGGATAACTTTTCTTCGCATTTTTTTCAAAATTTAAGGGGCTCATATTCCCATTTGCACTATGTAATCGTTCTCTATTATAAAATCCTTCGATATAATCAAAAACTCTTAATTTCATCTCTTTCGCGCTAATCGCACCTTGTAAGTAAATCATTTCTTTCTTAATACTCGCATGAAATGATTCAATAACCGCATTATTATAACAGTTACCTCTCCTGCTCATAGATTGTATCATTTTTAGTTGCTTAATCAGATTACAATAATCATTACTTGTATATTGTGATCCTTGATCGCTATGAATTATTGTTTCTAACTCAGGATGCTCTTTTAAGTAAGCTTTTCCAATGTGTCGATTACAAGTTTCTTATCCATTGTATTCCTAATCTCATAATGAATTATTTTTTTACTCCATAAATCTAGGATACTACTTAAGTATAGCCATCCATCTTTAGTCCAAATATAAGTTATGTCTGTTACCCAAATTTGATTTTTTCTTTCTGCTTTAAAATTTTGCTTCAGTAAATTTTCTTTGATATTTTGCGGTGGTTTTGAAGATGCTGAACCAGCTTTAAATTTACTGATCCCATTAACTTTTATGCCATATTCTCTCATTATTTTTGAAATTCTTCTCATTGTTGTTTTCATTGTATATTCATTTAATAACTGATGTTTCGCGGTA
>DDQV01000087.1 GCA_002342785.1 Fusobacteriaceae bacterium UBA2433
CCCCTATCTTTTAATATTTTAGGGAGGATTAAAGTTTTTCCACTTTTTAAAATATGATTATTTATAAAACTTGTATCGATCTCTCCACCAAAATTCATATAGGACATGACAACTTTAGCATCTGAGTAGATAGAAGAATTTATCAGTAATGTAAAAATTTCTTCAGAATAATTTTTAATAAATTCTAAGGAAAGGTTATCTCTTTTTTTTAACACTTCAGATCTTATTTGTTTTTTATTCATAGATCTCCTCCATAGTTTTTTTTATATATTCCATATCTTTCCAAGTTAACCATTTTGGGCTACCTTTTTTCTTATCACTATTTCTTATTAAAAAATTAGGATCATAGACTGGAATTAGTTTTATTCCACCATCCCAATTATAATTTTTTCCATGGATCTCAGAAATTTTTAATGTATCATCCCTCATTAAAAATCGACTGACCTCTTGACCTAGTGGAACTATTATTTTTGGATTTAAAAGAGCAATTTGCATATCTAAAATATCTGAATAGATCTTCTTTTCTTCATTGGAAAGATCCTTTAATCTTAAGTTACATTTTACGATATTAGTAAGATAAAATTCCTCTGGAGATAGTTCTACTAAATCATATAGATTTTTAAAAAATACACCACTACTATTAGGAGCAACTCTTAGATTTTCATCTTCAAAAAGATTGGGATCATCTCCTATAAATAGAAGTTTAGAATCTTTATTTCCTCCTCCAAGCAATATTTTCTTGTCTTTTTCGTTTTTCTTAAAAATTTTACAGGTATTTATTTCAAAATTAAGTTCTTCCCATAGATTGTTAATTTTCATATATTCCTCCTAACTTTTTTTACAAATAAAAAATAATAGATACTAGAGTCTAAATTTTTTATTTTTTAGATTTGTATATAGGTGTCACAGTATTTTGTTTTACGATTTCAAGGTCTAGATCTATATCATTTTTTATTAGTTCAAACTCTACAGCATTATAAGCAAGGTCATAGCAATTACTATCATTACTCACATGAACCAAAAAAACTTTTTCGAGATCTTCATGATATAATTCAGTTAAAAACTTTGCAGTATCTGTATTACAAAGATGTCCATTACGGCTTTTTACACGGGATTTTAGATCCCAAGGATAATCACAACTCATAAGCATATTATAGTCATAGTTACACTCGATGATAGCAATTTGAGAACCTTTAAATTGTTCTCTGACAATATTTGTGATATGGCCAATGTCAGTAGCTAGGGTAAGTTTTTTATCCATATATTTTACAGAAAATCCAATGGTTCTAACTGCGTCGTGCATAACATCAAATGGAGTTATAGATATATCCTCAAAATAAAAATCTCCTTTTATAAAATTTAGATTAGAGGGATCTAGTTTACCTAATTTATGCTGACAAACATCATAACTTTCCTTAGTTATATAGATGGGCAAATTATATTTTCTAGAGATTATTCCAGCTCCTAAAATATGATCACCGTGCTCATGAGTAATAAGGAGTGCCTTTATACTATTTATATCTTCTCCTATAATTTCTAATTTTTCTTTAATTTTTTTACCACTAAATCCAGCGTCGATTAAAATTTTTACTTTGTTAACCTCGATAAAAGTAGAGTTTCCAGAACTACCACTTCCTAATATTGATACTTTCATAAATTTTCCTTTCAAATTAAATTTCTAATAATTTTTTTCATAATATTATTTTTATATTCTTAATATTATATCATAGATTAGAAATAAAAAAAGGCAACTTATAGTTGCCAAAAATTTGTAGAAGAAAATTTCAAAATTTATCTGTATTTTAAGATAGTCTTAGAGTTAAAAGATTTTTCTAAAGATAAAAAAGTTTTATCGAGGTCATTAGTGTTAATTTTTATAATCCTATTGTTTAATTCAAATAAAATCGTATAGATATTACTAACCTTGGTGATATCACAGACGATAGAAATAGTATTAAACTCAAATACCCATTTATTTTTCCTTGATGAAATTTTCATAAAACTCCTCCTAGTTATCTTTATTTATATATAGGTATTATAACCCTATAAACTTTAATTGTCAATAAAAACTATCTTTACTTTAAGATAAGTTGGTAAGATAAAAAAAGAAGGATTTTAAATCCTTCTAAATTAATTTTTATTTGAATTCTTTTTTAATAACTTCAAGCCATTCATAGATCCTATCAGGAGTCATATCATCTTGGTTTTCTTCATCTAAAACTAGTCCCATAAATTTACCATCGACTATAGCTTCACAGTCTTCAAAATTATATCCATCTGTAGAAGTTAAACCAATAATTTTTCCATTATTTTTAATAATTATATTGTATAAAACTTCTATAGCTCCTACAAATGATTCTCCAAATGTAGTTTGACTTCCTAAACCTACAAGAGCTAAAGTTTTATTACTAAGATCAATATTTTTAAATTCTTCTATGACAGCTTCCCAGTGAGCTTCTAATTCACCAAAGCCATAACTAGGTGTAACTAAGATAAGGTTTTCGAAATCTTTTATTTTTTCAATTCCATTGGCAACATTAAATATTTCAACTTCATCTCTAAGATTAAAATCAAATTCGTCAACTACACCAGTAGTTCTTCCCCCTGTAGTACCGTAAAATAATCCTATTTTTTTCATCTATCTCAACTCCTATTTAATTTTAATTAGGTCTTTGATAACTTCACCAGCTATAATAAGTCCTGCTACTGAAGGAACAAAGGAAACACTTCCTACATTAACTTTTTTTTCCCTAGAATTATTTAAATTTTCAGGTTTTATAGTAAGTTCTGTAGAAAAAACTGTTTTAATTTTTTTTATATCTCTTTTTTTTAGTTCTTTCCTTATGGTTTTTGCCAAACGACAGACACTAGTTTTACTGATATCAGAAACTTGTATAGCAGTTGGGTCTAACTTATTTCCAAATCCCATCGAAGAGATAATAGGAATATTTTTTTCCTTACTAATCTCAATTAAAGCTAATTTACTAGAGACAGTATCTATGGCATCGACAATATAATCATATTTTATATTCTCAAATAAAGTTTGAGCATTTTCAGGTGTAACTCTTAGATTATGAATATGAACCATAGCATTGGGATTTATATCTAAGATACGATCTTTAAATAATTTTGTTTTTTCCTCTCCAATAGTATTATGTGTTGCTATAAGTTGTCTATTTAGATTGGTGATATCTACAGTATCAAAATCTACTAGAGTTATAGTTCCAATACCTCCACGACTTAATCCTTCAACTGTAAATCCTCCTACTCCACCTAATCCAAAAACAATCACTGAAGAATTTATTAGTTTTTGTGTATTCTCCTCTTTGATCAAAAGAGATTGTCTGCTAAATTGTTTCATTATAAATTACTCCTTTTAATATTTTATTTTTTAAAAAATAAAAAAAAATATTTAGTTTATAAATAATTATATAATATTTGATTTTTTTAATCAAGAATAAAAAAAATAAAAAAAAACCATACTTTAAAGTATGATTTTTTTTAGACTCACAAAATAATTTTACTAGGGAAGAAAAATTATTTTGTGAGTCAAATAAGAAATAAGATTATTACTAGGGAAAGAATATTTATTTCTTTATATAATTATATTAAACTTTTTTAATAATTGCAACTTAAATTTATTTTTTTTTATTTAAAGGAAAATAATATTTTTTTAATTTACTTAGAAAAATAGTTAGAGCTAAGAGATCTGCACACCCTCCAGGACTGATACCGTGTTTTTCATTATGATAATTTAAATTATTAATTTCAGAGATATTATCTGAATTATGAAGTCCTCCTAAATTAATTAAATTTTTAGAATTTTTCTGTAGGTCTAATAAGGTGTCATAGTCATGCCTATGAAGAATAGTAGTATCTTGACATTGGCTCATAATTCCTAAAAGTGTTTGAACTAAACGATTATTTTGTCCCAATATTTTGGTTGAGTTATAGAGTTCTAGTGAATAATCAAAGACTATTGGAAATCCCATCTCTGCTTCTCCACGGACTCCACTAACACCATATTCTAAAAATATTTTTTCTCCATGGGTAAGATTTGTTTTAGTATTAAGATTTTTAAGTTCACTCTCTACTATCCCTGTAGTCATATTTTTTATAAGTTTAGAGATCTCATTAAAACTTCCACCATCGTATAAAATTTTACTACTAGCAGTGATACCTAAACCTAAAACAAAGATCATTCCCTTGTGTGTATTTATCCCTTTAGTTTTAATATACATAGCTTCTTCAGCTTTTTCGCCAATTTTTCTAGCCTTAGAAAATATTTTATTTATAGGATCATTGGAATAACCGGCACTAGCCATCTCTAAAAAATATCTATTTAATGTAGTTGTACTGTTAACAAAGGTAAAATAATCCATATCTGTATGACTTCCAGAAGATATAGGAGAAACTAAACCAAAAGATGGAAAGCAAGAAACCTCGTAGATCATAGCCTCCATGGCAAATTCACTTAATTTAAATATTATATCGTTATACATTTTCATCATCCTTTTTAAAATTTAAAACTATATCTTCTATATATTTTAAAAGTTCTTCTAAACTATGTTTTCTACTTCTTACACAATTATGGGCTAGGTCTGAGCAGACAAAACAAGTTCTAGGAAGATATCCTAGGTCGGTACGGCTCAAAGTATGGTTGTCTAAATCTAAGATATCTATATCGACTAATCTTCCTAAGGGATGGTTGCTCTCTATCTCTACAGTTATTTTTTTTAATTTTATAGGAGAAAGATTAACACTCAAAAGAAAGATGGGTCCCTCAAAGGAATCTATTTTTTCTATATGATCAGGTGATACCCTAAGTAAAATTAAATTATATATATTCTCTACAATATACTTAGTTGTTTTATTATTTTTATCTATCCCTGGATAGTTAGCTCGGATCACAACTAGGGGGAGATTATATTTTTTTATTATTTTTTCTTGGAGATAAGCTCTATCTTCTTTGGCATCTAAAATATTCATTGGATCTATCATAATTATTAATGTGGAGTATTAGAATTTATAATCTTCTTAATGATCTCCTTACCCTCCCCTGATCTTAAATAATTTATTGTTACTTCTGGAATAAAATCTGTGAGATCTTCTAAGGCATCTATCCCCTCTTTTTTTATAAGATCTCTTACTTTAGAAGCACTTATATAATTTTCTGGGGTAGATATAAATTTTCTAGGAATAATCTCTACTTCTACATTATTATTTTCTAAGATCGTTACCAATGAGTCGTTGTAATTTTTTGTTACAGGACAGTAAGGTTCCTCTCCTAACATTCTTTTTATAATATTAAATTTTTTACAAAAATATTTTGAAAAGATAGTGGCGTCTAACTTTGTATATGCACTTAAAACCTTTGTTTCTTCCCTTAAAAAATATGCAGGAAAGGTAGCAGAAGATATTATATATTTCCCACCAGGAATAACTGTAACATTTTTTAGATCAGCGACTCCATCTTTAACCATATGATATCTATCTACAAATGGAAAAAGAGATTTATCCTCTTCCACTATAAATACAAGAACTTGCTTAGATTTTAAACTAGCTTCCTCAATGAGATATCGATGTCCTAGAGTGAAAGGATTACAATTCATAACCAAAGCTGTTTTTGGAGTTTCAGAATCAACATTATAGAGCATCTTCATAGAAGCTAAAGTTTTATTGATATCATTAAATCCATATTCTAATAAAGTAACTTCTTCAACACTGGCTATAACCTTATAACCAAAAGATTTAAAAGTAGTTTCATAAGTAGGTTTTGTAAAGATAAAAGAATGAAAAAAACCTTCTTGAAATAATCTATCTTGAATAGTTGTAATAAGAAGATTTGTAATTCCTTCTCCTTGTAACTTATCATCGATAGCAAAACCTTTTAAAATATCTTTGGATTTTGAGCAAGTAGCAATAATGTTATTAGAACTTCTAATAACAACTGTATAATCAATATCCTTATCATAATCTAATTGAAATTTGGACAAAAAAGATTTAACTTCTTTAACCTCTTCTATATTAGTTAAATGTAATTTCTCAACAATATAATTCATAATACACTCCTTTTTTCTTTTTTCCTTTATATCTAATATACCATAGAAAAAAATAAGTGTAAATAAATGAATATTGTCTAAAAACAATACAGATAGACTTAAAATAGACTTAATTAAATAACGTTAATTAGATTTTAAGTTGCAAATGCCGTAGATAAAATAGTATATTTAAATAATAAGAAAAACAAGTGTAATAAATAACTTAAATAGGGGAAAGTAGATGAAGGTAAAACAAAGTGTTAAAATATTTATAATCCTAACAGTAGGAGTATTTATCTATGGATATTTAGGATATTCATATTTGAGGGATAAAGAGTTGCAAGAAATAAACTTTAATCTCTATAGATCGGCAAAAAATATACCATATTATTTAGGAAATAACTATATATTTCAAGAAATGAATGAAAATTCTTATACCGATGAAAAAATATTGAAAACTACTAAACTTTTAGATGAGATGTCAGAGTTAAATAAGGTTGATTATCTCTATATTATAATAGATGAAAAAGATACGCCAGTTTATACAGCGATTGGTGGAGATTTTGAAAAATATAAAGAAAAAATAAAAAAAAAAGGTCCAAGAAAATTTTATTGGATAAATTTTAAGGATCTAGAAGATAACTCTATAAGTAAAACAATAGGTATGTTAAAAAATAAAAACATTTATTATTTAGAAAATAAATATAAAGATGAAGAAGTTAGATCGGTTTATCTGGTTTTAGAATCTAAAGATGGAAGAAACTATATCTCTGGAGCAAGTATAAAAATAAAAAATCTAAAATTAAGAATTTTTAAAAAATTTACCTATATAATATTAAATGGTATATTAATAATATTATTGATTTTTTTATTAATGTCTACCATAAGAAGGATAATAAATCAAAAAGAAAAGATCAGTGAGGAACTCTATATAAAGTCTAATTTTGACAACCTTACAGGAGTTTTAAAAAGAGATAAAGGGATGGAAAGATTAACTGAACTAATAAATTATAACAATCATCATAAAATCGATAAAAAAATATATTTTGGATTATTTGATATAGTAGATTTAAATTATATTAATAATGAATTTGGGATGGATATAGGAGATAAAGCTATAACTTCTTTAGTTTTAATATTAAAGCAAACTTTTAGAGATGGTGATAAAATCATAAGACTAAATGGAGATCAGTTCTTAGTCGTTATTGAAGGAACTACCGATTCAGAAGAAATTATAAAATTAGAGGAAAAGTTTTTAGAAAATTTAGAAAATTTTAATAATATGAAAAAAAATGAATACAGGATATTTATTTCTAAAGTTTTCAAGAAATACGAGAAAAATTTATCTATAAAAACCACTATGAAAACTTTATTTGACCAACTTAATTTTGAGAAAAAATATGGAGATGGTGTATTTTATCTTTTAGGAAATGATATAAAGAAAGGAATAGAAAATAAAGAATTTAAAATTTATTATCAACCTAAAATAAATATAAAAACTAAAGAGATAAGTTTTGAAGCATTGATGAGATGGAATCATCCTGAAAAAGGATATATATCTCCATTAACATTTATACCTGTAGCCGAGAGAACTTCTTTAATTATAGATCTAACTGATTTTTTAATAAAACAAGTAAAGGAAGATATCGTGAGATTAAATACCTCTGTATCATTAAATATTTCTCCTATTCATTTTAATAAAAAATATTTTTCAAAAGAGATAATGAATAAACATGGGATCTTAAAGGGAATTAATTTTGAACTTACAGAAGGAGCATTTATAGATGATATCGATAAATGTATTGAAAAGATGAATGATTTAAAGAAAATAGGAATTGATTTTTCAATAGATGATTTTGGTACAGGATACTCATCTCTATCTTATTTATCAAAATTGCCAGTAACGACTTTAAAAATAGACCGTTCATTTGTTGTAAATATGTTTCAAAGTTTAGAAGATATGAATATTATAAAAACTATTATTGAATTAGGGAAAAATTTAGGGTTAAAGGTAATTGTAGAAGGGGTAGAAACTATAGAAGAGATAGATATTTTAAAAAAAATAGGAGTGGATAATTTCCAAGGTTATTACTATGGAAAACCAGAAGAATTAGAGATAGTTTTAAAAAAAATAAAGGAGAATGAATATATAAAAAAAATTTAAATAAAAAATGGGAGATTCTCATTTTTTTATTTTTAAAAAAAATTTTACTAACATAATGGATAAAATACAAAATTAGGGGGAAATTCAATTGAAAAGATATAAATCTGTAAAAATAAAAGCTTTTATATGGGCCTTTAGTATAATTTTTTTTATAGGAACGATGCTTATTATAGAAACCTATAAACACAGTAGGAATTTAGAGTTAAAGTCTGGAATAATAAGTTTAGAAGGAGACGCAAAGATAAACACTCTAAAAATTCAACAAAAGATCTACCAAGCAGCAAAAATAAATCAAGAATTTTCCGATATATTAATGTCAATTAGAGGGGATAAGAGTGTTGAGAATAAGAGGGAATATTTTGAAAAAATTATAGAGCAGAGTATGGTAAAAGGATCTAATATAGATGGTTATAGTATTATAATGGAGCCGAATATGTTTGATGGAAAAGATTCTAGTTATATGAATAATGAAAAATATGCCAAGGATGGTCAATATATCTCCTATATCAAGATAGAAAAAGGAAAGAGTAATATCTCAAATATTCAAGATGTTTTATTTTCTGATTTTTATTTAAAAGCAAAAAAGTCAAAAGATACAATTATTTCTGTACCACATAATTTTACTGTAGATGGGGAAACAAATTTAATTATGACCATAGCTAAACCTTTATATGATAAAAATGAATTTATAGGAGTTGTAGGAGTAAACATTTCTATGAAATATTTTCAAAATTTAATCTCTGAGTTAGCTAATGCTAATGAGAGTATGGTATTAGTAGATGATGAAGGAAGAATAATCTTTAATAATTTTAATTTTAGTTTAAATGGTAAAAACGTTTATAAAGTAGGATTAGAGATTGCTCCTATTATTGAAAAATTAAAAACTGAAACAATGATCTCAAGGGAAAATAAAAAGAGATATGAAGCAATTTCCAAGGTAGAAATTCCACAAGTAGGGACTAACTGGTATATATATGTATTTACAGATTTAAAGATGTTGACAGATGAGACTTTAAAGACAACATATAAAAATATTGGAGCGGGAATAATAATTTTGATTATAACTCTATTATTATTGTGGCTTGCTATTGGTAAAGTTACTGCTCCTATTATTGATTTTGTCAAAGAGATGAAAAAATTTGATTTTGAGAAATTAGATGTAAATTTAGAGATAAAGAAAAACTCATCTAGAGAGATGGTAGAATTATTAGAAGGATATAATTCATTGATCATTAAATTAAAAGAAAACTTAAAGGTAAAAGAACAAAATAGTTGGATTAGAAAGGGACAAATAAATCTTAATAAGATCTCTCAATCAAATAATAATTTACAAAGTTTACTTACTGAGATAGTCTTATCTGTTACAAAAAAAATTGGTGGACAAGTGGGAGTAATATATTTATTAGATGAAAAATCTGATGAAAAACAATATAGATTAGCTGCAAGTTATGCTTTTAAAAGAAGAAAGGGATTGCCAAATACTTTTAAATTAGGGGAAGGTTTAGTGGGGCAAGCAGCCTTGGAAAAAGAAACAATAGTAGTTTCAAATATTCCAAAGGATTATATATCGATAGATTCTGGTGTTGGAAACTCTGCACCTACAAATATTATAGTTATTCCGTGTAACTATCAAGGTAAAGTTGTAGCCGTATTAGAGATAGCTTCAATGTCTGTATTTTCTGATCTTGTAATTGAATTTCTAGAATTAGCTAAGATAAGTATAGGGATTGCGATTAATAATATTTTAAATTTTGAAAATGTTGAAAAATTATTAATCGCAGCTAATGAATACAGTAAAAAACTTCAGGTGCAACAAGAGGAACTTCGAGTTACAAATGAGGAACTCGAAACACAATCTGTTACATTAAAAGATTCTCAGGCAGAACTTGAGAGTCAACAAGAGGAACTTCGAGTTATAAATGAAGAGTTAGAGGAAAATACAAAGGTTCTTGAGATACAAAAAAAAGAATTGGAATTTAAAAATAAGGAATTAAAAGATAGTCAAGAGGAATTAGAAAAAAAAGCTGAAGATTTAATTTTATCAAATAAATATAAATCTGAGTTTCTTGCAAATATGAGTCATGAACTTAGAACACCACTAAATAGTATAATGATCCTCTCTGAGTTATTAAGTGAAAAAAATACAAATTTAACAGATAAACAAATAGAATTTGCAGAGATCATCAATACTTCAGGGAGTGATCTATTAAAGTTGATCAACGATATCTTAGATCTATCAAAGGTTGAATCTGGAAATATGGAAGTTAATATTTCAAAGATGAATATAGAAGATTTTAAAAGTGATATATTAGGGATGTTTGAACAGATATCGATTAAAAAAAATCTAAACTTTTCAATAGATATTTCAAATGAACTACCAGAAAATATAATGACAGATGAGGTAAAAGTTAAACAAATTATTAAAAATTTAATGTCTAATGCCTTTAAATTTACTGGAGAAGGAAGTGTTAAATTAGATGTTAAAAAATATAAGGACAAAATTAAATTTGAAATAAATGATACTGGAATTGGAATTTCAGAGGATAAAATTAAAACTATTTTTAATGCTTTTCAACAAGAGGACGGCACAATAAGTCGTGAGTTTGGAGGAACTGGGTTAGGTCTTTCAATTTCTATGGAGTATACAAAATTATTAGGTGGAGAACTAACAGTTGAAAGTACTAAAGGTTTTGGAAGTAAATTTATTTTGATACTACCTGTAAGTTTTGAAATCCAGAATTTTGAGGGTAAAAAAATAGATAATGGAAGAACTATATCCCATAAATTAATTCAAGAGGTCAAGGTAGAAGAAGAGGATAAATTATTAGAAAAACCTATAGAAGAACCCTATGTATTAGATGATAGGGAAGAAATAAAAGATGGAGATAAAGTACTTCTTATAATCGATGATGATCCAAATTTTTCAAAAGTTATAATGGATATAAGTAGAGATAAAAACTTTAAAGTAATTGTTGCTGAAACGGGAGAGGTAGGTTTATATCTTGCTGATTATTATATACCTACGGGAATTATTTTAGATATAGGTTTACCAAAAATTGATGGATTAGAAGTATTAGAAAGGCTAAAAAATAATAAAAGAACAAGGGATATCCCAGTAAATATAATTAGTGGTGGAGATTATGAACGAAATATGTTTGAAAAAGATGTAGAATTTTTTAAAAAACCTGTAAGTAAGATAGAGATTGAAAATATATTAAAAAATGCAGAACTAAGTGGATATAAGATTAGTAAGATATTGGTTGTTGAAGATAATGAGATACAAAAAAATGCATTGACTGAACTAATAAAACAAGATTATAAAGATATCGAAATTTTTTCAAGTAGATCAGGTGAGAGGGCACTAGAAATTCTAACGGATAATAATATAGATCTATTGATATTAGACCTAGGATTATTAGATTATGATGATTTTGAATTTATAGAAAAATTAAAAGAGGATAGTGATTTTTCAAATATACCAATAATAGTTTATACTGGTAAGGAGATAGATATACACGAAGAAAAAAAATTAAGAAGTAAAGTTGAAAATATAATTATAAAGGGAGATAGATCTAGTCAAAGATTGTTAGATGAGATTAAATTATTTGTCCACAATGTAAAAGAAAATAAAAACATTGTTATCGGAGATGACAATGAAATATTTAAAGATAAAACTATATTAGTTGTAGATGATGATATGAGAAATGTGTTTGCACTATCTAGTATCTTAGAGATGAATGGAATCCATGTAGAAATAGCTAATGATGGTGTGGAAGCCCTTGAAAGATTAAAAGAGATGGAAAAAATAGATCTAGTTTTAATGGATATAATGATGCCAGTTATGGATGGATATGAAGCGACGAGAGAGATAAGAAAGATAGATAAATTTAAAGATCTATCTATTATAGCTCTCACAGCAAAAGCTATGAAAGGTGATAGAGATGAGTGTCTTGAAGCTGGAGCAAATGAATATCTTTCTAAACCAATTGATAAAAATAAATTATTGTCTTTACTGAGGGTTTGGTTGTAAATTATGAATGAATTGAAGTTATTAGAAATAGAAAATATAGAGTTAAAATTACTCATCGATGCAATCTATCTAAGTTATGGTTATGATTTTAGAGATTATACAAAAAGTCATTTAAAAAGAAGAATTTTACGACGGGTTAAATTAGATAATTTAAAAAGTATCACAGCGTTAACAGAAAAAATTCTTTATGATAAAGATACTCTGGTGCAAATATTATTAGATCTATCTATAAATGTAACTGAGATGTTTAGATTTCCTCAATTTTTTAAAGATCTAAGGAAGCATGTAATTCCACTTTTAAAGACATATCCATCGATAAATATATGGCATGCTGGTTGTTCGACTGGGGAAGAAGTTATGTCTATGGCTATTTTATTAAAGGAGGAAGGGTTATTAAATAGAGTAAATATATATGCTACAGATATTAATAAAAAAGTATTAGAAATTGCAAAAGATGGAATATATAAAGTGGAAGACATAAAAAAATGGACAAATAACTATCAAGAAGCAGGAGGAAAAAAATCTTTTTCAGATTATTATGTTGCTAAATATGATCACGTTATTTTTGATCAAGACCTATTAAAACATGTAACATTTTTAAAACATAACTTAGTGATAGATAAAACTTTTATCAATGCTAATTTAATTATTTGTAGAAATGTATTGATATATTTTAATAAAAAATTACAGGATCATGTTTTAGAGTTGTTCAAAGATAGTCTCATATCAGGTGGAATAATCGGTATTGGTTCTAAAGAAAGTTTAAGATTTACTAGTGTCAATGAAAAATTTGAAAGTATAACTACTGCAACAAAAATTTACAAAAAGAAGATAGGATGTTAATATGAGAGATAAAGCTATTGTAATAGGAACCTCTGCAGGTGGAGTAGAAGCGTTAAAAATTGTATTAAAAGATCTAGAACCAACTATTAAATTACCTATAATTATCGTTATTCATATTAGGGAAAGAACAGATGGATTTTCAAATATATATCAAAATTTGAATAAATTAATTATTAAGGAAGCAGAAGATAAAGAAAAAATAAAAGATGGTGTAATTTATTTTGCACCTTCTAATTATCATCTATCTATTGAAGAAGATTATACATTTTCATTGTCATTAGAGGAAAAGGTAAATTATTCAAGACCATCTATCGATATACTTTTTAAAACAGCAGCAGAAGTATATACCGATAGTTTATTAGGAATAATATTAACAGGTGCCAATTCAGATGGGGCATTAGGTATGGAAAGAATTGAAAAATTAGGTGGAAGATGTATTGTACAAGATCCTAAAGAAGCCTATTTTGATACTATGCCTTTATCAACATTCAAATATATATCAAAATATAAAGTTATGAATTTAAATTCAATTAATGGATATATAAAAAAATTAGGAGGAGACAACTGTGATTAACCATAGTACTAATATACTTATCGTAGACGACACTAAAGCAAATTTAATTTCATTAGAAGCTATCTTAGAAGGTGAAGATTTAAATGTAATGACCGTTTCTAATGGAAATGATGCTTTAAAAATATTACTAAAAGGAAAAATTGATATTATTCTTTTAGATGTTCAGATGCCTGGAATGAATGGTTTTGAGGTGGCAGAACTGATGAGAGCAAATAATAAAACAAAAAATATTCCAATTATTTTTATTACAGCTATAAATAAGGAAGAAGAATATATTTTTAAAGGATATGAGTTAGGAGCAGTAGATTATCTTTATAAACCAATAAGCAATGAAATTTTAAAGAGTAAGGTAAAAGTTTTTATTAAACTCAATGAACAGGCAAAAATAATTGAGGAAAAAACAAAAGCATTAGAGGAAAAAATAGTGCAATTAGAATTAACCGAAAAAAAACTTAATCGTCTTATAAGGATCGATGAATTGACTGGAGTTTATAATAGACGAGCTTTCGAAGAAATTTTTGATTTAGAATGGGCTAGGACTATTAGAAGTAATGGTTCTTTTTCAGCATTGATGATTGATATAGACAATTTTAAAGTTTTTAATGATACATATGGTCATCTTAAAGGAGATAATTGTCTAAAAAATATTGCCAAAATCATAGAAAGAACTTTAAAAAGAATAACCGATAAAGTTGCACGGTTAGGTGGGGAAGAATTTGTAGTATTATTACCTGAGACAGATTCTAAAGGTGCAGAATTAATTGCAGAGGAGATCAGAAAAAATATAGAAGATTTAAAAATAGTTAATGAAGGGGTTGAAACCTATGAATTTGTAACTGTTAGTATAGGGATTTCAAGTATTATTCCTACAAAATTTATTGATAAAAATGAGTTTATAGATCAAGCTGATAAAGCATTATATACTGCTAAAAAGAATGGTAGAAATATGGTCTATCTATATAGATAAAAATCTTGTAGAAAGGTATAAAAGATGGTATAATAATGTTTGATTGAAAAAATAAGAAAATTTAGGAGATCAACTATGAATAG
>DDQV01000079.1 GCA_002342785.1 Fusobacteriaceae bacterium UBA2433
AATGGTGCCTAGGGCGGGACTTGAACCCGCACGTCCACAGAGGACACGGGATTTTAAGTCCCGTGCGTCTACCGATTCCGCCACCCAGGCATAATCATTAAAAACGATTTTATTCTTTTTGTCTGTGAGTTATTCGCTACTTTCGCTTTCCCTCGCGGACAAGAAGAAGTATACCGTGTTTACAACTTTTCGTCAAGACTTTTTTTATTTTTTTTCTATATATTTTTTTTAAAACTCTCAATCCTATATTTTACAAAGGTTTTGTTTATTTGAATTAGAATTTTTTTTAATATTATTTTTATTTTCTCTATTAATTATTTTATTTTTTTTATAAAAATTTTCTTTTAAGATGATCTAATTTGAGAATTGATTTTACTGAACCACAAGACGAACAAGTTTTAGAAGACAGGAAGTATTTATCTATACCTTACAAATTGTTTTTTTACAAATTTTAGCTTCAGTATTATATGTTATTGATTTTTTTCTTCATAGATTTTAATTCTCTTTTCAAAAAACATATTGCATATTTTTTCTATAACTAAAAATTTTGTTAATTAATGTCTCTCGTTCCTTATTTTATTAATATTTTAAATTTAAAAATTTTTTTACTTTTTCATAAATTTTCATCTTTTCACATGATATTATTTTTTTTAATATATACTAGTTGTAATTACTAAGTATAGACAAAAATGTATAATACAAGAAATTTTATTGAAATTAAAAAGCATATTCAAAATAATTATTGAAGCTAAAAAGGAAGAACTTAATGGATAAAAGGATCATGTTCATTTGTTATTTGATTTTCCACCACAAGTAAAGTTAGCAAAATTAATTAATACTTTAAAGATAGTTTCTTCTGGGTCAATTAAGAAAGAACATAATAGATATTAGAGACGTTTCTATTAAAAACCCAATATTTTAAAGTAGAAATCACTATATTTTTACTATTGGAGTGCAACTATAGAAATAATTCCAATTACAAACTAAAGTTGAGGCATATAGGTGTCCTTAATTCATCTTTTCCATAATGGAGAAAAGAGTTTTCTAAAACAATTTAATAAACTGTAAATTACTCTGATTTTTGCTTAAAATAAGGCTACTGAGTACCCTCTTAAGGCTATTTCTGATACCATTAAGGCTACTTTTGGACACTTTTAATTTTTTGTCTCTCAATCCCAATAATATCAGTAGTTACAAGGCCTTATTCTAGGGGGTCGTTTTCTCACAGATGTATAAATACAAGGGGAAAGTTTTTAGATAGGCTTAGAAGCCAAATTACAAAAGATATCTATATTACAGTATTTAGTTCTAATTCCTATAAATTTTTTTGTCGGAAAATAACTTACAATTAAATAACAAACTTCAAAAACTAGAATAGCCAACAAAATCTCTTTATCATCAAAAATGAGAAAGTACAATAAAAAAAGATCAACACAAAGACAAGAGAATCCAAAATAGATATTAACGCTGATTCAAATAGTTTTTTAATGGAAATATGAAAAGCCGAAGCAATTATATTCATAAATGAAATAAAATAATTAATAGCTATTAATTATAGTTTAGTTTAGTCAATTCCATATTTCCTTTAACAAATAATTTCATCATAGTTTCCCCAATAATAATAAAATTTTAACTTTTTAATTCATTTCTACCTCTTATATATTTTTCTATTTCCCCCAAAAAATATATTCCATTTTCTACATTTCCACTAATTACAAGATATTCTTTTGCTCTAGTTATCCCTACATACAAAAGTCTAATATTTTCTGCTAATTTGTCTAGTTTATTTTTTACTACCCCCATTTCTGTATCTCTATTTAAAAACTCCCTTTCAAATTCTCTTTCCACAAAAATTTGAGGATATTCATATTCTTTCTTTAAATAATAACAATAACCATAATTAACTTCATTTAATTTTACAGGAAATGTTCTATTATCTACTCCTACTAAATAAACAAAATCCCATTCCATCCCCTTACTTCTATGATAACTAGACAAAGTAATATTAAATTTTTCTTTATTTTCTAAAATAAATTCCTCTTCTACAGCCTTAGCAATATAACTAAATTCACTATTTTTAGCTTTTTTTAGATTAGAAGCTAGATCTAATAAACTCCATTTAGGATTATATTTTAATATTTTTTTTAAATCATAGGATATTTTTTCTATTAGTAATCTTTTTTCATCCTGAATCTCAAATATTTCACCTATGAAAACAATTATTTTTTCTAAAGAACTCTGATTTAAATCTAATACTGCACGTATTTTTTTTAAAACAGATTTATATTTTTTTAATAAAACTTCATTTAATTTTGGATAGTTTTCACTATAGAAGATATCTTCTAATGCATTTATTTTTATAAATTGCATAATAATCTCTTTTATTTCTTTCTCCTCTTCTATAAAAAAATTATTTTCTAAAAGTTTAATCAATCTTTTATTTTCAAATGGTCTGGCCAAATATTCTAAAAAATCTCCTAAAAAATTCATTACTTCTAATAAACTTTCTGGAATATCACTAATAATTTGAAATTCTATTTTTTTTCCTCTAAATATTCTAGCTACCTCATCTATCATATAATTAGTTGGAAGAAGAATTCCTACGCTTTTTTCAGGATGTTTATTTATAAAAATTTCTATCCCTTTTATAAGGGTTTCTCTTTCCTCTTCCCACCCTAAAACTTTTATTGTATTTATACCATATTTATCTATTTTTGGATTTGATGGAGTTTCTCCCTCTAATACAGGCTTTATAATTTGTGGCTGTAAGGCTGTTTTTACACTCTCAAAAGTATCTTTAAAATTTACAATTTTTACTAAATAGTTTGCTATCTCCATTATGCTTTTAGTACTTCTACCAGCTGTAAACATCTCTACTTTAGGATTTGATTTTATAAATTTTTTAAATATTTCAGGTGAACTAGAGGTAAAAGTTCCTAATATACTTTGATTAGGATCTCCTACTTTCACCAAATTTCCATTAGAAATCAAATTTATTATCTTGTTCTGTAAAACATTACTATCTTGAGCTTCATCTTCAAAAATATATTTATATCTTAATTTAAGTTCTTCTACTAAAAAAACAGATTGTTTTAATAATTTGTGTGTATAAAACAAAATATCATCATAGTCTAAAGATCCATTTTTTTTACATTTCATATCATATCTATAAAATAATTCTCCCACAACTCTTAACAAACTATCTTTTCTATATTTTTTACTATAACTATATAATTTTTTTGCTGTTATTTCATTATTTTTAATTATACTTATTGTTTTTAAAGTTAAGTTGATCAATTCTTTATTCCATCTAACTTGTGTATTAGTCCCACCATATTTTGCATCTAAAAAAAAATCTAAATCTTTAGGTTTATCCCTCCTATATTCCATGACTACTAAACTCATCAAATAATATTTATTAGCATCTGTCATAACTTGAAATTCTTCTGTTATACCAAACTCATCTCCATATTTTCTCAAAAGATCTGATCCCAATTTATGAATAGTCTTTACTTGAAATTTTCTATAGAGTTCATATTTATTTTGTTTTTTTAAAAGTTCCATTATTCTATTTTTAAAATTATTTACAGATGAATTCATATAAGTTAAGATTAATATTTCCTCCTCTTCTTGTAAGTTTATTCCTAGTTTAGTAGCTAATCGGCTTAGAATAAAAGTCTTTCCTCCACCAGGAACTGCTGGAATAGCCATTTTACCAGAAACATACTTCATTATTAATTCTTGCTCTCGCCTATATCTAATCTTTTCCATAAAACACTCCTAATTTCATTTTTGTTTTTATATTTTTTTATTAAAATTTATACTTTAAATTTAGTTAATTATATTATATACTATAACTTCATTATTAAAAATAATCACTTATCATAACTTTTATAAGAAAACCTTTAAAAGTAACAAAAAAATTAAATTTCTTATAATAATAAAGGAAATTTTTTATTTTTATCTAATAAGTCTATAGTACATAACATAATGAAATTAAACTATCGTTTATATTTTTGTTAAAAAATTAAAGGAGGAATTTATGAAAAAAATTGTATTTTTATTTTTAATTGTCTTTAGTATTGTTACATTTGGTCAAAAACCTTTAGTGGTTGGTATGGAATTAGCTTATCCTCCATTTGAAACTACCGATAAATACGGCAATCCAAGTGGTTTTAGTGTAGACATGGCTACAGATTTAGGAAAATATTTAGACAGAGATATTGTAATCGAAAATATGTCATACGGAGGTCTTATTCCTGCACTAAGAACTGAAAAAATTGATATTATCTTATCTTCTATGAGTATCACAGAAAGAAGAAAAAAAGCTATTAATTTTTCTACACCCTATGCAAAAGCAAATCTTGCAATATTAGCTAATCAAGATAGCAAAATAAAAGATCCTATGGACTTAAATCAAGAAGGAAAAAAAATAGCGGTAAAAAAAGGAACAACAGGTCATGTTGTAGCAATGAAAACTTTTCCAAAAGCTAAGCTTTTAGTCTTTGATAAAGAAAGTGCTTGTATCTTAGAGGTTGTTCAAGGAAAAGTAGATGCTTTTATATATGATCCATTAACAATTTTAAAAAATTGGGAAAAAAATAAAGATACCACTGATCCGATTTTAAAATCCTTTCAAAAAACTCCTGAATATTGGGCTATTGCATATAATAAAAATAATAGTGAATTAGGAAAAAAAATAAATGATTTTATAAAAGATTATAAAAAAAATGGAAATATAGATAGATTAGCTGACAAATATCTTTCTAAACCTAAAGAAGAATTTAAAAAAAGAAATATTCCTTTTTTCTTATAATATATGAATATAAAAAACTTATTCTATGCTAAAGATGATAAATTTAATATCCCTTTGTCAGCAAAAATAATTAATACTTTAATCATCTTTATCATAGGGATTACATTTTGGAACTACGCTTTTAGCAGATTAAACTATGACTCTCAAGGACTTTCTGTCTTTTTAGAATTTAAATATAAATTTATCTTTGGTTTTTTTATAACTATTATAATCTCTATATTTTCTTTAATTTGTAGTATGATTATCGGTTCTCTTTTAGTAATAGGACAAAAAAGTAAATTTTTACCTCTTCATTATTTTACTAAAATTTTTATTGAAATTATTAGAGGAACACCTCTCATAGTTCAAGTTTATCTATTTTTTTATGTGGTTGGGACAGCACTAAATATAAATAACCGTTATATTATGGGTATTCTTATTATGGCAATATTTTCTGGAGCATATGTTGCAGAAATTATTAGAGGTGGAATAGATAGTATCGATAAAGCACAAATTGAATCAGCTAAAGCTTTAGGATTTACTAATTTTCAAAAATATAGATATATTATCCTACCGCAGGTTATAAAAAGGATTATGCCACCCCTTGCAGGTCAGTTTGCATCACTTATTAAAGATTCATCCCTTTTATCTTTAATAGCAGTAAATGAATTTACAAAAAATGTTCAAGAAGTAGATTCTATAACATTTACTCCTATTGAAAATTATGCCGTTTTAGCTGTAGGATATATTTTATTGACTTACCCTATTTCCTACTTTTCAAAAAAATTAGAAAAGAGGTTTTCATATGAAGATTAAAATATCAAATTTAAAGAAATTATACGGTGATCAAGTAATCCTTGATAATTTAGAATTAGATATAAAAGATATACATTCTTTAGTCATTATAGGTCCTTCTGGTGGAGGAAAATCTACCTTACTACGAATATTAGCAGGTCTAGAAATCCCAGAAGAAGGAACTATTACTATTAATAATAAAACTCTTTCATTTAAAGAAGTTGATTTGCATAATTATAGAAAAACTATTGGGATGGTCTTTCAGGCATTTAATCTTTTTCCTCATCTATCGGCTATTAAAAATATTACCTTACCGTTAGAAAAAATACATAAAATAAAAGCTCATGAAGCGAATTCTCGTGCTAAAACTCTTTTTGACAAATTTAAATTAACTGAACATAGCCATAAATATCCTTCACAATTATCAGGAGGACAACAACAAAGAATCGCTATAACACGTGCTGTTGCACTTGAATCTCAATTTTTACTTTTAGATGAACCAACATCAGCATTGGATCCTGGTTTAACCTCTGAAGTTTTAGACTGTATTTTAGAATTAAAAAAAGAAAAAAAAGATTTAATTTTAGTCACTCATGAAATGGGGTTCGCCAAAAATGTAGCAGATTTTATACTTTTTATTGATAAAGGAAAAATTTTAGAAGCTGGAGAAGCTAACTTATTATTTGACAATCCTAAGACAATAGAATTAAAAGAATTTTTAGGAAAAACTTTAAAATATTAAAAAAAAGTATTTTTCATTTTAAATGAAAAATACTTTTTTTATTTTTAATTAAAAACAATTATTAAAATTTGATCTTCTAATTTCTATTCCTTTTTCTTCATATATTAATTTAATCAAATATTTTTCATCTGTATAAAATAATATTTTTTTATTTTTGGAATGTCTTTTTATAAAATATTCAACTTTACAAGCTTGAGATTTAGTGTCCATCTCCCATAAAGAAAAAAGTTTAAAAGGTCCTCTTCCTCTGGTATATTTAGCTCCTTCTCCATCCTTGTGAGCTTCTATTCTTTTTTTTACATCATTTGTCATTCCAGTATAAACACTGCCATCTCCACACCCTAACATATATACATAATACATTTTATACACCTCTATTTCTACAAGACCAACACTACTTAAATTTTTCTTTTTTTTTACTTCCAAATAAAGTATAATATAATTCTATACTAATTGTAAAGATTTAGGTTTATTGTATTTTACTAGGAGGATTTTATGGATGAATTTAGCTGTGGAAGGCTGAAAAAAGCTAAAAATTTAACACTCATATTTACCTTTGTTATTTTGAGTATTTTTATTTATTTTGTTATTATTGATAAAGCAAATATTATTATTGGATTAACAAATATAGTTACATCTCCTTCAACTTTAATAACAGATTTTTTAGTTATTGGCGGGGT
>DDQV01000016.1 GCA_002342785.1 Fusobacteriaceae bacterium UBA2433
TTTTTTTTAAAAGTTAAGAATTAATTTAAAAAATATTTAAATATTTTATGGAGTATTTTATTTTAAATATGAGAGTGTAGAATTATTGAAAAAAGAAATAAGAATATACGACGTAGAATAGAAGAAAAAATAAAATATTTTACAGAATGTATGATTAAACTCAAGATCAATTTATTTTTTATTTGTATGAATAAATTAGAATAGTGTATTATAGTTATAGATATGAAATTATAAATTAAGGAGGAGTTATGAGTAATAAGATTATTATAAAGGGTGCGCGCGAGCATAACCTTAAAAATTTAAATTTAGAAATACCCAAATATAAATTTGTAGTTATTACTGGAGTGAGTGGTAGTGGTAAGTCCTCCCTTGCTTTTGACACAATATATTCAGAGGGACAAAGAAGATATGTAGAAAGTTTATCAGCTTATGCTAGGCAATTTATTGGTCAGATGACAAAACCAGATCTAGATAGTATAGAAGGACTCTCACCAGCAATTTCTATTGAACAAAAGACGACTAATAAAAATCCAAGATCTATAGTGGGAACTATGACTGAAGTTTATGATTATATGAGATTACTGTATGCTCACATTGGAACAGCATATTGTCCTATATGTAATTCTCCAGTAAAAAAACAAAGTGTAGATGAGATTGTAGATACTATTTTGGAAAAAGGGAAATTAGGAGATAAACTCATCCTTATGTCACCAGTTGTAAAAGATAAGAAAGGAACTCATAAAAATCTATTTATTAATCTAATAAAAAAAGGTTTTGTAAGAGCTAGAGTAGATGGAGAAATTTTATATTTAGAGGATGACATAGATCTAGATAAAAATAAAAAACATAGTATAGAAGTTATTATAGATAGACTAATAATAAAGAATGAAGCTGAATTTTTAACTAGACTTACAGATGGGATAGAAAGTTCTATTGGTTTGTCTGAAGGTAGAGTTATAGCAAATATAAATGAAAAAGATCATTCATATAGTGAGAATTTTACATGTCCTAACCATGAAAATATAGAGATACCAGATATTAATCCTAGGTTATTTTCATTTAATGCTCCCTATGGTGCTTGTCCAGAATGTAATGGATTAGGAAAAAAACTAGAGGTAGATGAAAACAAATTGATAATAGATGAAAATAAATCTATTAACGATGGAGGAATATATATTCCAGGGGCTTCAAGTGCTAAGGGATATGTATGGACAATATTTACTGCTATGGCAAATTTTTTTAATATAGATTTAGATAAACCTTTTAAAGAATTAACAAAAAAAGAAAAAGATATTATATTTTATGGAAATTTAGGGAAAAAATTTGAAGTTAATTATACTGGACGAGAATTTAGTTATAATGGGATGAAAAATTTTGAAGGGATAGTAAAAAATCTTGAGAGAAGATATTATGAAACTAGTTCTGAATCTATGAAAGATGAAATTGAAAATAAATATATGATGAGAAAGACTTGTAATAGTTGTCACGGGAAAAGACTTAGAGATGAAGTTTTATCTATTAGAATAAATAAGATGAATATAATGGATGTTAGTTTTTTAAGTATAAAAGATTGTTTAGTATTCTTTAATGAGCTTAATTTAAATCCAAAAGAAGAGATTATTGCTAAAGATATATTAAAAGAAATAAGAGAACGTCTTAATTTTATGATAAATGTGGGTTTAGATTATCTTAGTCTTGCTCGTGAAACAAGAACTTTGTCTGGTGGTGAATCTCAAAGGATTAGATTGGCAACTCAGATTGGAAGTGGATTGACAGGAGTACTTTACGTATTAGATGAACCTAGTATTGGTTTACATCAAAGAGATAATGATAAATTATTAAAAACTCTAAATAGGCTTAAAGAATTAGGAAATACCTTAATAGTAGTAGAACACGATGAAGAAACTATGATGCAGTCAGATTATATTTTTGATTTGGGGCCTGGAGCTGGAAGATTTGGAGGGGAGATAGTAGCTAAAGGAACTCCTAAACAGATTATGAAATCTAAAAAATCTCTTACTGGAAAATATTTAAAGGGAGAGATAGCTATAGAAGTACCTTTAAAAAGAAGAAAATCTAAAGAGTATTTAGAATTAATTGGAGCTTGTGGAAATAATTTAAAAAATGTAGATATTAAAGTTCCATTAGGGGTAATCACTGCTGTAACAGGAGTTAGTGGAAGTGGTAAATCTACTTTAATCAATCAAACTTTGTATCCTATATTGTTTAATAAATTAAATAAAGGAAAGTTATATCCGTTAGATTATAAAAAAATAAAAGGAATAGATTATTTAAACAAGGTAATAGATATAAATCAAAGTCCTATTGGTCGAACTCCAAGATCAAATACTGCAACTTATACTAAAATGTTCGATGACATTCGTGGAATATTTGCTGAGACCAAAGAAGCAAAACTTCGTGGGTATCAAAAAGGAAGATTTTCTTTTAACGTGAAAGGTGGAAGGTGTGAAACTTGTCAAGGTGGAGGAATCATTAAGATAGAGATGAATTTTTTACCCGATGTATATGTAGAATGTGAAGTATGTAAAGGTAAAAGATATAATCGAGAAACCTTAGAGATAGAGTATAAAGGGAAAAATATAGCAGAAATTTTAGATCTTAGTGTAGGAGATGCTTATGACTTTTTTAGTAAAATTCCATCTTTAGAGAGAAAATTAAAAGTACTCATAGATGTAGGCTTGGACTATATAAAGTTAGGTCAATCTGCAACTACTTTATCTGGAGGAGAAGCTCAAAGAATAAAATTAGCAACAGAGCTGTCTAAGATGAGTAGAGGTCATACTATATATATATTAGATGAACCTACTACAGGACTCCATTTTGAAGATATAAGAAAACTATTAGAGGTACTAAATAGATTAGTAGACAAAGGAAATACCGTAATTATAATTGAACATAATTTAGATGTTGTAAAAACAGCTGACTATGTAATCGATGTTGGTCCTGAAGGAGGAGATGGCGGAGGAAAAATTATAGCTGTAGGAACACCTGAGGAGATAATAAAATCTAAAACTTCTTATACAGGAAAATATTTGAAAAAATTAATTTAGAATTTATTTTTAATAGAATAACTTTTAAACTTAAAAGCAAAACTTTCTTTACAAAATATTATTATTTTGTTATAATACTTTAAATTCGTATCTAGGTTTTGGGGTGTCGCCCTTGGCTTGGTTTGGATAATTTAATTTTTAGGAGGAACAAATAATGGCAATGAGAACAAAAGCAGAAATCATTAAAGAGTTTGGAAAAACAGTAACAGATACAGGATCTACAGAGGTGCAAGTAGCTATATTAACTGAAAGAATTAATCACTTAACTGATCATTTAAGAATCAATAAGAAAGATCATCATTCTAGATTAGGATTAATGAAAATGGTTGGTAAAAGAAGAAGATTATTAGACTATATGATCAAGAAAGATTTAGATGGTTATAGAGCATTAATTTCTAAATTAGGAATCAGAAAATAATTAACTAGACAGGTCTTAGACCTGTCTTTTTTTTATTGTACAAACAGTTTATATGTTGTATAATTTTGGTAACAGACGGAGGGTGATTAACATTAATATGATAGAATTTTTTATAGCCAAAAAACATATATTAGAAAGAAAAAGACAAAGTATTATAGCTATATTAGGTGTAGCTATTGGTGTGACAGTACTTACAGTTTCTATAGCAATAGCTAATGGTTTAGATAAAAATATGGTGGATAGTATATTATCTATAAGTTCCCATGTTGTAGTAACAAAAGATGGTGAAGCAGTAGAAGATTATAGAAAAATTCAAACACAGATAGAATCATTAGAGGGTGTAAAGGGTGTGGTTCCTCAAATATCTACCCAAGGGATTTTAAAATATAATGGTGCTTTTGGTTCTTTCGTATCAGGAGTAAAGATTAATGGATTGGATTTTGATGATGCTAAAATAGCTATGAATTTAGATGAAAAAATAGTTGCTGGAACGATGGATATAAAAAAACCTACAGAATTTTTAATAGGAAAGGAACTATTCGATCAATTAGGAGCAAAATTAGGGGATAAAATTACTGTAATATCTGCTGATAATCGAGAGATGCATCTAACTATAGTTGGAGTTTTTCAATCGGGATATTATGAATATGATACGACTATGATAATAGTTCCGTTAAGAGCAGTACAAATTTTATCTTATACTGGTGATACAATAACAAGTTTAGAGGTATTTTTGGATGATGTGTATAGTGCAAATAAAATTTCAAAACAGATTGAAATAAAAACTAGTATGAGTACTAGAACTTGGGGAGACTTAAATAAAAACTTATTAGCTGCTTTATCTTTGGAAAAAACAGTTATGATCCTAGTATTTTCACTTATAGTAATTATTGCAGGATTTGTAGTATGGGTTATATTAAATATGTTGGTTAAGGAAAAAACTAGGGATATTGGAATAATGAGATCTATGGGATTTAGTAGTAAAAATATAATGAGAATATTTATGTTGGAAGGACTTTTTTTAGGATCTTTTGGAATTGTGGTTGGAATGAGTATATCAGGAGGAGTACTTTGGTATATAAAAGATAATACAATAAATCAAATAACCAATATTTATTATTTAAATAAGATACCGGTAGAGATAACTCCTAAGGAAATTTTTATAATAATAGGAGCAAATATAATTATTATATTTTTGTCTAGTATTTTTCCAGCATATAGAGCTGCAAAATTGCAAGTAGTTGAAGCATTAAAATATGATTAAAATTTCAATGAGTAAATAAATATATAATAAGATAAATTTATAAAAGGAAAGTTTTGAAATAGGAGTTGAAAAAATGTCTGAAATAATATTAAAAATAGAAAAATTAAATAAAAGATATAAAGATAAAAAAAGGGACATACAAATATTAAAGGACTTAAATTTTGAGATAAACAAGGGTGAATTTGTTTCTGTCCTTGGAAAATCTGGTTCTGGAAAAACAACTTTTTTAAATATGATTGGAATGTTAGATCGCCCAGATTCAGGTGATATTTATTATGCAGGTAAAAATGTAAGTAAAGCATATAGCTCAAAAATAGATTTATTGAGAAATGAAATGTTAGGATTTATATTTCAATTTCACTATCTTCTACCAGAGTTCTCAGCACTTGAAAATGTTATGTTGCCAGGTCTTATAGGAAAGAAAAAAAGTCGTGAAGAAATAAAAAAAAGAGCAGAACAACTTCTTATAGAGATGAAGTTAGGAGATAGGCTAGATCATAAACCTACCGAATTATCTGGTGGAGAAAAACAAAGGGTAGCCATAGCACGGGCAATGATAAATGAACCAAAAATAATATTAGCTGATGAGCCTACAGGTAATTTAGACGAAGAAACTAGTGAAGTTATCCATAATCTTTTGAGAAAAATATGTAAAGAAAAAAAACAAACTATCATAGTTGTGACTCATAGTACTGAGCTAGCAAGCATAACTGATAAAAGATATCATTTGACTAAGGGGAAATTAGAGTTGTTAACTGATTAGCTTAATATATAAAATCTTAAATTAAAAGCTTATAATTACTTTATATAGTTATTATAGGTTTTTAATTTATGTGAAATATAATGGGGGGGAGTAAAATGAAAACTTTTGAAGAAATATTGTTACAAGCACAACAACAAGAAAAAAGAAAAGTTATTTCTGTAGCTGTAGCTCAAGATAGGGAAGTATTATTATCAGTTGAAGAAGCCAGAAAAAAAGGGATAATAGATGGGATATTAATAGGAGATTCTATCAAAATACAAAAAATAGCAGGTAAATTAAATATAGATTTATCTAATTACAAAATCATCGATAAAAAAGATGATATGGAAGCTGCTAGACAGGCTGTGATAGAAGTTTCTAGTGGAAGAGCAGATATGTTGATGAAAGGATTAGTTGATACTAGTGTAGTTTTAAAAGCTGCCCTAGACAAAGAAATTGGTCTTAGAGGTGAAAGTGTATTATCTCATGTTGCAGTATTTGAGATTGAAAATTATGATAGATTATTTTTTATTACAGATGCAGCTATGAATATAGCACCAAATTTGGAAACAAAGAAAAAAATAATAGATAATTCTGTAAAAGTAGCTCGTGCTTTGGGTATAAAAAATCCTAAAGTAGCTTGTATTTGTGCCAAGGAAAAAGTAAATAAAAAAATGCCAGATACTGTTGATGCCTATGAATTAGAGAAAATGAATAAAAGGGGAGAAATAAAAAATTGTATTGTAGGTGGTCCTTTTGCATTAGATAATGCAGTATCATTAGAAGCATCTAAACACAAAGGAATTGATCATGAAGTTGCTGGGATGGCTGATATTTTATTAGCACCAGATATTGAAGGCGGAAATATTTTGTATAAATCTATATCTTATTTTGCAAAATCTAAAGGAGCAGGATTAATAGTGGGAGCCATTGCACCAATTATTCTTACTTCTAGAGCAGATAGCGAAGAAACTAAGTTAAATTCAATAATATTAGGAGCAATGACAGCGGGTAAACTGTAAGTTTTTTTAGTTGATTTTTTAGTACATAGGGGGGATAACAAAATGAGTCATAAAATATTAATAATTAATCCAGGATCTACATCTACAAAGATAGCTATTTATGAAAATGAAAAAGAGATCTTTGAAAAAACTCTAAGACATACTAATGAGGAATTAGAACCATTTGAAAATATTTCAGATCAATTGGAATTTAGAAGAAAAGTTATTTTAGATGCTGTATCTGAATCAGGAATACAAATTGAAGAATTAGCAGCTGTTGTAGGGAGAGGCGGATTGTTAAAACCAATTGCTGGTGGAACTTATGAAGTGAATAAAAATATGTTAGAGGATTTAAAAATAGGAGTATTAGGAGAACATGCATCAAATTTAGGAGGAAGGATAGCTCATGAGATAGCTTCTGCTATTTCAAAGCCTTCGTATATTGTAGATCCTGTTGTAGTGGATGAATTAGATGAAATAGCTAGAATATCAGGGATACCTGAATTGGAAAGAAAAAGTATATTCCATGCGTTAAATCAAAAAGCCGTTGCGAGAAGAGCTGCACAAGAGATTGGTAAACCTTACAAGGAATTAAATTTAATTGTTGTACATCTTGGTGGAGGGATAAGTGTAGGAGCTCATTCAAAGGGTAGAGTTATAGATGTAAATAATGCACTAGATGGAGATGGACCATTTTCACCTGAAAGATCTGGACAACTTCCTATTGGAGATTTATTAAAAATGGCTACTAGTGGGAAATATGATTTAGATTTTATTAAAAAAAGAATTAAAGGAAATGGTGGAGTAGTAGCATATTTAAATACTAATGACATGAAAGAAGTTACTGATAATGCTGAGAATGGAGATAAAAAAGCAAATCTTATTGTAGACGCTATGGTATATCAAATAGCTAAAGAAGTAGGAGCTATGGCAACGGTTCTTTTGGGAAAAGTAGATGCTATAATTTTAACTGGAGGAATTGCTTTTTCTAAGAAAATAGTAAAAGATATTACAAATAGAGTTTCTTTTATGGGAGAAGTAAAAGTATATCCTGGAGAAGATGAGATGTTGGCATTAGCAGAGGGTGGATTAAGGGTACTAACAGGAGAAGAAATTTCAAAAAAATATTAATATATAATTTTTTTTAAAATTAAAGTAGGAAAATTAAAAAAATGGGGTATACTAATGTTAAGAGGAATTACTAAAGACCTCTGGAATACATAATTACTAACAAAGGAAGTGAAATCTATGAGAATGATTATAAGTGGTAGACATTTAGAGGTTACGCCGGCGATAAGAGCACATGCAGAAAAAAAAGTAGGGAAAATTAAAAAATATTTTGATCAAATAGCGGAGGTGTATATTACTCTTTCAGCGCAAAATGTAAAAACAGGAAAGATTCATACAGCAGATGTGTTGGTATATGTAAATGGTTCTAAAATAAAAGCTACAGTGGAAGATACAGATTTATATACTGCAATTGATGAAGTTGTAGATGTACTTGAAAAACAATTAACTAAACATAAAGAAAAATTAAGAGATAATAATCATGCTAATGCTCTTAGAAAGTTTGATTACAATGCTGAAACTGGAAATATAACAAGAGAAAAAGTAAATAAAATTATTCCAACTAAAATAATGGCTAAACCAATGGAAGTAGGAGAAGCTATTTTACAAATGGAAACTATGGGAAAAAAATTCTATATCTTTATGAATGCTGAAACAGAAGAATTAAATGTAGTATATAAAAGAAGAGATGGAGATTACAGTCACGTAGAAGCTGGATGGGAATAAAAATAACTGAAAAGGAGTTAATCATATTGATTAACTCCTTTTTTCTTGTTTTTATAACTACAAATAAACACTAAATCGTGGTATATTTTTATATATATTAAACAGAAAATAAAAATTCTAGTTTTTTTTATACAATGGGGGGAATAAAAATGAGAGAACATAAAAATTTAATGATTCAAGGGACTGCATCATCAGTAGGAAAAAGTTTAATAACAACTGCATTATGTAGGTTAACACATAAAAAGGGATATAAAGTTTGTCCATTTAAATCGCAAAATATGGCACTCAATTCATATATAACTGAAAATGGTTTGGAAATGGGAAGAGCTCAAGTTGTTCAAGCAGAAGCTTGCGGAATAAAACCAGAAGTATATATGAATCCAATATTATTAAAACCTACTAGTGATAGAAAATCTCAAGTAATTTTAAATGGTAGAGTCGTAGAAAATATGGGAGCTATAGAATATTCAGTTTATAAAGAAAGATTAAAAAAAGAAATTTTGAAAAATTATGACTATATAAAAAATAACTATGATGTATCTATAATTGAAGGAGCAGGAAGTCCAGTAGAGATAAATCTTACAAAGGGTGATATAGTAAATATGGGAATGGCTCATATGGCAGATGCACCTGTAATTTTAGTAGCAGATATAGACAGAGGAGGAGTGTTTGCAAGTGTAGTAGGAACTATGACACTTTTTACTCCTGAAGAAAGAAGGAGAGTAAAAGGAGTAATTATAAATAAATTCAGAGGGGATGTAAAGATATTAAAACCTGGATTAAAACAATTAGAAGAAATTATAGGTGTTCCAGTTTTAGGGGTAGTACCTTATACAAAATTAAATATAGAAGATGAAGATGGAGTAACTGATAAATTTAAAAGACAAACTATGGATAAAGATATAAAGATATCAGTAATAAAATTAAAACATATGTCTAATTTTACAGATTTAGATGCATTTAATTTATATGAAGATGTTTCTGTTAAGTATATTGATAGAGTAGAGGATTTAGGAAATGAAGATATGATAGTCATTCCAGGATCAAAAAGTACAATAGATGATTTAAAAGAATTGAAAGAAACAGGAATAGCAGAAAAAATAGTAAAATTATCTAAGAATGGAACTATAATATTTGGAATATGCGGTGGTTATCAAATGTTAGGAGGAAAGATAGAAGATCCAGATAAATTAGAGGGAAATATAGGAGAAATATCAGGATTGGGATTGTTAGATCTTACTACTGTTATGGAAAAATCTAAAAATACTTTACAGTATTATGGTCAAATATTACTAGATCAAGGGTTGTTTAAAGGACTTTATGGTAAAACTATAAATGGATATGAAATTCATCAAGGAATAACTAATGGTAAGGAAAAAGGTATATTTTTAGATGGTGAAAATTATATAAATGGAGTTATTAAAAATAATATAATTGGATGTTATATACATGGAATTTTTGATAATACAGAATTCACCCGTGGATTTTTAAATAATATAAGATCGGAAAAGGGTTTAGATGGGATAGATGCTACAATCAGTTTTGAAGAGTTTAAAGAGAAAGAATATGATAAATTAGCTAAAGTTGTAGAAGAATCGGTAGATATGGAAAAATTATATAAAATAATAGGAATTTCCTAATAATTGAAATGTCAGTCTATAAATGATATACTGAAATTAGAATTACAATCTTTAGTTTATACAAAATACATGGGGGTCATAATGGGAAAAATCATATATATAACAGGTGGAGCTAGGAGTGGGAAAAGTTTATTAGCTGAAACTATGTCTTTAGATAATTATAAAACAAGAACATACCTTGCGACAGCTATCGCGTATGATGATGAGATGATAGATAGGATAGAAAAACATTTAATTCAAAGAGGCAAAAATTGGGAAACAATAGAAGGGTATAAAAATATATCGAATCTTTTAGAAGGAAAAATACAAACAGATGTAGTTCTTCTAGATTGTTTAACAAATATGGTAAGCAATTTACTTTTAGAAAATAATGTAGATTGGGATATGGTTACTCCTTCGGAAGTAAACAAAATGGAAGACGAAATTTTACTAGAAATAGAAGGTCTTTTAGCATGTATAAAATCATATAAAGGAGATTTTATAATTGTTAGTAATGAATTAGGAATGGGATTAGTACCTCCTTATCCACTGGGGCGTTATTTTAGAGATATTTCAGGCAGAATAAATCAGAGAATAGCTAATGAAAGTCACGAAGCATATATGGTAGTTTCTGGAATTAAGGTTAGATTGAAATAGAAAATTAATTAGGAGGAACAAGATGAAGGGATTTTTACTTCTTTTACAATTTATGACAAGGATACCAACTCCAAAAATGGAGTATGAACCAAAGAGATTAGGAAAAGCTATGAAGTTCTTTCCAGTAGTTGGAATAATAATAGGAATAATTTTATATTATTCATTTATAGTTTTAAATCAATTTTTTGATAGTCCAGAAGTAATAGCAATACTAATAATACTAATAGAAATAATTCTCACAGGCGGATTACACTTAGACGGATTAGCAGACACATTTGATGGAATATTTAGTTATAGAAGTAAAAAACGTATGTTGGAAATAATGAAAGATTCTAGGATTGGGAGTAATGGAGCATTATCATTAATAATTTACTTTGCTTTAAAGGGAACTCTTTTAAAAGAAGTTATATCGATAGATGAATCACCTTATTTTTTACTTGTAATGCCTGTAATAGCTAGGTTCAATAGTACTTTAAATTGTGGAGTAGCAAAATATGCTAGACCTAGTGGTATGGGAAAATCTATAGTGGAAGAAACAAATATAGTAAGTGTATTAATATCACTTGTTATAACTTTAGCTTTTTCATATTATTTTATAGGGATGACAGGAATATATGCCTTGGTAGTAGTAAGTATTTTAGGGATATATTTTGCTAAATTAATGGAAAGAAAGATTGGAGGAATAACAGGAGATACTCTTGGGGCTGTAGTAGAGATGTCTTCGATAATTGTACTTTTAGTGGGAGCAATAAATGGGTAAATTAATCTTAGTAAGGCATGGAGAGAGTGAATTAAATATAGAAAATATTTTTTTTGGACATTTAGATCCTAAACTTACAAAAAAAGGAGAGGATCAAGCGAGAAAAACAAAAGAGATCTTTTCTACTATAAATTATAAGAATATTTATAGTAGTCCATTAAAAAGAGCAATGGAAACAGCTAATATAATAAATACAAAAAATTATGATATAAATTTAATTGATGATCTAAAGGAATTAAATTTTGGGATTTTAGAGGGTCTTACCTATGAAGAAATTTTAGAAAAATATCCTGAAGATGCTATAGAATGGAAAGAAAATTGGAAAACATATAACTATCAAACAGGAGAGAGTGTTCAACAATTACAAGAAAGATGTGTAAAATTTATAAAAACATTAGATTTTTCTCAAGGAAATATAGTAGTGGTTTGTCATTGGGGTGTAATAAATTGTATTTTAAGTTATTATTTCTCTGGAGGGTTAGAAGGATATTGGAAATTTGCTCCTAATTATGCTGGAATAACTGTTATAGAATTTATGGATGGATATCCAGTTTTAAAAGGAATTAATATAGGAGATGTCAATGGAGTTATATAAGAAAACATTAAAAAAAATAAGATCTTTAAATATCGGGGTAACTACAAAAGCTAAAAATATATTAGATAAAAAAATGAAACCTATAGGAAGTTTGGGGAAATTAGAAGAATTGGCTATTCAAATTTCTGGAATAACTGGAAGTTTAGATAATACAATTTCTAAAAAATTGCATTTAGTTGCTTCAGCAGATAATGGAATTGTGGAAGAGGGAGTTTCGTCTTGTCCAATTGAGTATACAAAAATTGTTTCTGAAGCTATGTTATCTAAGATTGCGGCTATTGGAATTTTATGTGATACATTAGATGTTGATTTTAAATTGGTAGATATAGGAATAGCGAGAAATATAGATAGAGAATATCCAAATTTATATAGAAAAAAAATAAAGATGGGAACTAATAACTTTGTATATGAACCTGCTATGACTCATGATGAGTGTATAAAAGCAATTGAAGTAGGAATATCAATTGTAGAAGAGAATTTAGAATATGATATATTTTCTAATGGAGAAATGGGAATAGGAAATACTACCACAAGTAGTGCAATCCTTTATGCATTGACAGGTGAAAACTTAGATTTAATAGTAGGTCGTGGTGGTGGACTTAGCGATCAAGGGCTTATAAAGAAGAAAAAAATAATAAAGGAAGCTATAGAAAAATATAATCTTTTTGAAAATGACCCTATAGAGATACTTCGATGTGTTGGAGGTTTAGATATTGCATGCATGGTAGGATTTTATCTTGGATGTGCAGCTAATTCCAAACCAATATTAATAGATGGGTTTATATCTAGTGTAGCAGCGTTATTGGCACAAAGAATAAATCCTGAGACTGTTGATTATATGATAGCCACTCATAAAAGTGAAGAACCAGGAATGGCAATAATAAGTAAAAATTTAGGGAGAAAAACATTTTTAGATATGAATATGAGGTTAGGAGAGGGAACAGGAGCCGTTCTTGCATATCCTGTAATAACATCAGCTTTAGAAGTAATGAAAAGGATGAAAACTCCAGAGGCAGTCTATAAAATTTTAGGATAATAGGAGGAATGTTGTGGAATCTAAAAAACATTCAGGACATAGAAGTAGAGTTAAATCTAAAATTCTAGAGAATGGTTTAAATGGATTTTTAGATTATGAAATTTTAGAAGCATTATTATTTTATACAATCCCAAGAAAAGATACTAAGGAGATAGCAAAGGAACTTTTAATGGAATTTAAAACATTAGAGAAAGTTTTAGCTGTATCTAAGGATGAGATATTGTCTTTAAAAATAAAAGGAATAAATGAAAATACTTATATTTACTTTAAATTTTTAAATGATTTAAATAAAAAATTATATAAAGAAAAATTTAGTGAAGAAACCATTTTAAATTCT
>DDQV01000185.1 GCA_002342785.1 Fusobacteriaceae bacterium UBA2433
TTTTTAAAAGATAAAATAAAACAAAAGAATAACTACATAAGAGATTACTTGGAAAAAGAATACCTAGAAATAGCTAAAAAATATCAAAACAATAAGGAAAGAGAAGCTAAGTGGAATAATTTAAGTGTCAATCGAGGTGTAATTAATGGGTAAAGAAATAAAAGAAATCAGATGTAAAAAATGCAATAAACTTTTAGCAACAATAGAAGGCACAAATATTAAGATCAAAGGCAGGACACAAGCAAAGGTATCCCAAGGGGAGTACGAGTTTAAATGCATCCTCTGTGGAAGAAAAACACAAGGGACAGTAAAAAATCAAATATAAAATTAGAGACTCAAGAAGTCCTGGATAGTAGAGATACTATTCAGGGCTTTTTATTTTTCTATCTTGAACTAAACCTTATATTGGAGCTGGTTTAATCGTCATAACAGGCAACGCCAGCTCAAACCATATGTTTTTGTTGAATGTAGAAAAAATAAGAAAAAAAAGGAGGTTGGAAGTAATGAAATGATTAAATATGGCGTGGATAACCTTTATTTATATGACTTTTCTTTAGAGGGAACAGAGTTAGAAAAAGTAATTAAAGAAGATAAAATCATCTATGAAAAAAAGTTTACTGAGAAAGAAAATGGAATAGTTTTAGTCTACAAAAAAACTATAGATCATGACGGATTCGAAAAGATTAGTTCAAGTTTATCATTTAATCCTAATTCTCTCCTTAGGGGCAATAATATTGCAAATTCAGATGCTCAAGAAATCCAGATAGCAATAGATATATTAGCCAAAAAATTAAGACGGAATAAAATTTATTTTAACAAAACAGGTGCTAAAGTCAGAACAGCTGCTTTTAATATTAACTTTGAGATAGATTTTGAAAAGTATATAGACACTTTATTTTTAATAATATTCCAAGAAACTAAAGCGATTACGTTTAATGGATCCGTCATTAAAAGTCCATATATAGATATGGGGGATAAGATAGAAACTATAAGGCATCCAATAAAGAATAATACTAAAAGACAATTTTATAATAAGTCTATATTAGAAAAACTAGGATATCCGTGGACAAGATATGAAATAGAACCCTCCTCACAGTTATTCAGAGGGAGAGTTAATAAAGTTTTAGATAATAAATCTATGGAGGCTGTAACCCTTGATTTGTTTTTAAAAAACTTTGATTCGATAGCCAAACATATGATCTTGTGTGATCTAAAGAAATATTTTAAAAAAAGTCAGGTATTTCTAGAGAATAGACATAAAAATTTATTGATCAAAGAACTAAGACAATTCAAAATCAATTCTAAAATAAAATCTCAAAGGAATGTCTATGAGTTTCTAAATGAAAAATACAAGATATATGATCGTGAATTCCTAAAGACTGCATATTATGAATTTGATAAGCATAATTTTAAAAGAGAAGAACTGAAAATAGAGGCTAAATATAGCCACCTAGATACTAAAAATCAAATAGGTTATCTTATGAATGCACTTAGGGTGTAATTTTATTTCCTCACTAATTTCATTTAGTGAGGAAGGTGAACAAAGTACGATATAGGGTTTAACTATTATAAATAAAAGTGTTGAAAGGAATTGATATAGTTGCCTTAAAAATCATTATATACCGATCTATATATTAACCATAGAAGGAGTTATTGTAATTTTAATTACCAAATGATTACCGTTTAGGGGGTGGATAACTTGGGTTAGCAATTTATACAGGTACAGGAGAAATAGCAGTGTTAAGAGAAGAGTTTGAATCAGGGAAAAGTTTAGTAGCAATAGCTGTTGATTATAACCTCAGTTATCCATCATTAAAGAATTATGCCTCTAAGAATAAATGGAAGAAAGGGATAATTAAAAATATAGCAGCAGCCGAGAGAGTCCTGGACAATGATGAAAAGTTTAGAGAAAAAAAGGATGAGTTCATAGGGAAGATACAGGATGAAGCTATCGAGTTAATAGGAGTCTTCAAAGATAACGATTGTATGGATAAAGATACACAAGGAGCTGTTAAATTAAGAGCAGGAGCATTAGAAGCTATTGTTAACATAGGGAGCAAGATATTCAGTATCGAAAATAATTCAGAGGTAGTAGCTAGAAAGATTAATCAATTAGCTTATAATAAACAACTTGAATTACTAGAGTATGAATTAGAGATAGAAAAGATTGGTATAAAAGCAACTAAGAATAAGATTAAGTTAGACAAGGAGAACCTAGAGATCAAGAAGGTAACATCAGGGTATAACAAACTTAAAAATGAAGAGGATGTACACATCGGATAAAAAAAAGGTACTCCCAGAGCCTTTTTAAGAATTGCGGGTAAGCTCTCGAGCGAAAAGGTTTTTAAAAATAAAAAAAATATTGATACTGCTACCGCAACGATGCCAATTTAAAAAAATATCTGTAGGAGGCGTGTATGAAAAGAGTAACTATAAGCGGTCAACTACTATCAGAAACGCTGGGGATCTCAGAGAGATATTTGAGAGAATTAGCTAATGATGGGATTGTAGAAAAAATAGAGAAAAATAAATATGACTTATTAGAATCTGTAAAGCGATATGTAAAAAGTACAGAAAAAATATTGGGAAATAATCGGGATGAAAAAAATGAGATAAACAATAAAAATTTAGCTGATATTTTAGGAGTAGCAGACAGGACCCTTAGAGAATTGGCTCAAAGGCAAGTGGTAATGAAAAAAGAAAAGGGAGTTTATTTATTTAAAGAGTCTGTGGAAAGTTATATAAGATATTTAAAAAATAAAAGTGATAAAAACCAAGAAACTATATCAGAGGAATTAAGAAAAAAACAGGCTGATCGTGAATTATCAGAAATAAAATTAGAAGAGAAAAAAGGAAACTTACATGAAGTAGCAGTGGTAAAAAAGTTTGTGGAAAATATGTTAGTAGCTTTTAAACAAAAAGCCAGGGCAATACCCACTAAACTAGCTCCTATATTAGCAGTAGAAAAAGATAAAAATAAGATAGAAGCATTAATAAAAAAAATCATAGATGATGCTCTGAGAGAAATGTCGGGATATGAGGTGAAGGAATAATGAATATTGAGAGCACTAGACTGTTGTTTAAAGAAATAGTTAATGTATTAGCTCCTCCTCCAGAAATAACTGTATCTGAATGGGCAGATCAAAACAGGATATTATCTCAAGAATCATCCTCTGAGCCTGGAAGATGGGACACAGATAGAACTCCTTATCTAAAAGAAATTATGGATTGTATTTTAGATCCCGAAGTGGAAGAAGTGACAGGAATGATCGGGTCCCAAGTTGGTAAAACTGAATCTCAAATAAATATGCTTGGATACTTTATAGATCATGATCCATGTCCAATACTTTTTGTACATCCTAGCGATGTAATGGGAACAGAATTTGGAAAAGATAGAATGACTCCATTCGTGAGAGATAACCCTGTCATCGATAGTAAGGTGTATAAATCATCTACAAATGCTAGAAAAGGGTTTCTAGGTGGTTATGTTGCTATTATTGGAGCAAATTCACCATCTAAATTAGCATCAAGACCTATAAGAATAGTTCTAGCGGATGAAATAGATCGATACCCGTTATCTGCAAAACAAGAAGGAGATCCATTAGCATTAGCAACTAAAAGAACAGCTACATTTTGGAATAGAAAAATAATAGCTATGTCAACTCCTACAATCAAAGGTTTATCTAGAATAGAGAGCCGATATAATAATTCATCCATGGGAAAATGGCACGTTCCTTGCCCTAGTTGTGGGGGTTTTAATATTTATGATTGGAAGAGATTAGATTTCGAGACTTGCGAAATGAGTTGTAAAGAATGTGGGGCACTCCATGGGGAATTAGAATGGAAAAAAGGCAAAGGAAAATGGATTCATGAGAAAAAATCTAAAAAACATATTGGATTCCACCTAAATGAAATGGCTTCACCATTTACTCCATGGGAAGCAATGAGGGATAAATTTTTAAAAGTAAAAAATGATCCTGAGGAACTAAAGGTTTTTATAAACACTTCTTTAGCCGAAACATGGGAAGAAAAATATGATAATAAAATTGATTGGGGGAAATTCTTTAAGAATAGAATCCAGTATGAAGCAGAAATACCTGATGAAGTGCTCTTAATAACTGCTGGTGTCGATGTACAGGACAGTTGGTTAGAAATAGAAGTAGTAGGATGGGGGAAAGATAAAGAAAGTTGGGGGATCGAACATAAAGTAATCAGAGGGAATCCAGAAGATCAATACACTTGGGATGAATTAGATAAATTTTTAATTAAAGATTTCAAATATAAAGATGATACACCTATGAAAATAGCCTGTACTTGTATAGATACTGGTGGACACAATACAGAAGAGTCATATAATTATATCTCTCCTATCCAAAATATTAGAAGAGTATACGGGATAAAAGGTCTAGGAAAAGTAGGGACACCTATCCTAAATGGGTTTAGAAGAACAAAGAATAAAAAAATTGATCTATTATCTCTAGGGGTAAATGCTCTAAAAGATACCTTGATGAATAGATTAGAATTAGATTCTAAAAGCCCTGGGTACTGTAATTTTCCAATTGGTCGTGGATATGATGAAAACTATTTTAAAGGATTAACATCAGAAATAAAAGTGGTAGAAAAAGGAAAAATAAAATGGAAACAAATTAGAGCCAGGAATGAGGCATTAGATATTAGAAACTATGCTACAGCAGCATTGGAGATTCTAAAAGTAGATTTAGAAGAATTTTCAAAGATTGAGTTAGAAAAAAGAGTTAAATATTGCAGGTTTAAAAAGAAAAAAGAGAGTTAAAAAAAGGAGGAAGGGATGATCTTCACATTAGAAGAAGCACAAGCCAAATTGAAATTATGGATGGAAGCCGAAGATACAGTCGCCATGGGTGGAAAGAGATATAAAATAGGGAAAAGAGAGCTTGAAAGAGCAGATTTAAACCTTATAAGTAAACGAATAGAATACTGGAAACGTATGATCTTGCAAATTAAGAGAGGAACTAGTGGACCTAGAAGTGTTTCAGTAGTCTTAAGAGACTTATAGGGGGAGGGAATGAAGAAAATAAATATTTTAGATAAAACTATAGCTAAAATTTCTCCTCAATTTGCACTCAATCGAGAAGTGGCTAAACAAAAATTAGAATTTGTAAACTCTGGATATTCAGATCATGGAGCTAGTAAAAGAAAAAACAATTTTCTTGGATGGCGATTTGGGAGTGGTGGACCAGATGAAGACATAATCGAAAATATAGTTGATCTTAGGGAAAGGAGTCGGGATCTCTTCATGGGTACACCCGTTGCCTGTGGTGCAATAAAGAAATTTAGGGCAAATGTAGTAGGAGCTGGGTTGATTCCTAAGCCTGTTATCGATAATGATTTTTTAGGGATATCACGTGAAGAAGCTGTAAAAATCGAAAAGACAATAAAAAGAGAATTTGATTATTGGGCTAACTCTACAAATGCTGATTCCATGAGGCTACATACATTTTATACATTACAATCTTTAGCTACTCTTAGTTGGGCTATGAATGGCGATGTATTTGCTATTCCAACATTAAAAAAAAGATCAGGGGTAAGGAGCCGTTTATCTATAAAACTAATTGAAGCTGACAGGGTAACAAATCCATTTAATGTAGGGAGTAGAGATATAAAAGGTGGAGTGGAATTAAATGATAGTGGAGAAGTAATAGCCTATCATGTTGCTGATAAACATCCAGGGGATAACTACACGGTTAAAACTGAAAGAATTACAGCTTTTGGCAGTACAGGGAGGAGAAACATCCTCCATATGCTAGAGCCTGAAAGAGTCGGGCAGAGACGTGGTGTACCTGTCTTAGCTCCTGTTATCGAGTCTCTATTGCAATTAGGAAGGTATTCCAAAGCAGAACTCAATGCAGCAGTTATAAGTGGGATATTTGGAACTTTTATCAAGCGAGGGTTAGACAACGAGGATAATTTTGGAACTCTAAGTGATGTAGATGATGAGAACAAGGTTTTGGATAGAGACAGTAGCAAGGTAGAGATGAGTTCAAATAATATTCAAATGCTATCAGAGGGAGACGATATAGTAACAGTCAATCCCACAAGACCAAACGCAAACTATAAAGCATTTGTAGATTCTATTATTGAAGAGATAGGAACAGCTTTAGAGATTCCTAGAGATATTCTTATGAGTAGATTTGATAGTTCATATTCCGCCAGTAGGGCAGCATTAGAAGAAGCATGGAAAAGGTTTATTGCAGTAAGAAAAATGATGAAAGATTATTTTAATCAACCTATTTATGAAGAATTTATACTTGAATTAGTTGCAGATGGAAAGATAAAAGCTCCAGGGTTCTTTGAGAATGAGATGAAAAGGAGTGCATACTGCAAAGCTATGTGGGTGGGGCCTAAAAAAGGGACTTTAGATCCATTTAAAGAGGTTAAGGCAGCTGAATTAAGAGTTAGTAATAACTTTACGACTAGAGAAATAGAATGTCAGGAATATGGGCATGATTTTGACGAAATAGTAAAGCAAAGAGGAAATGAAGAAGATAAAATAAGAGAATTAAATATAAACGGTGTGGAAGTAGGAGGACTATCGAATGGTTAAAAATGTTGGGAAATTTTGGAATATAGCAAAGAATAATAAAAGTATCGCTATTAATATTTATGGAGTAATCACAAAATGGGCTTGGGAAGAATTAGGAGAAATGAGCTCACAGGCTTTTTTGAATGAATTAAACAACATAAACAAAGACAACCTAGAGAATATAGCCATCAATATAAATTCACCAGGAGGATCAGTATTTGAAGCTCATGCTATATGCAATTCTTTAAAAAGATATGCACAAGAAAATAACATAGAAACTATAGCCAATATCGACGGAGCAGCATTTAGTGCAGCTAGTTATTTAGCTATGAGTTGTGACATTGTAAAAATGGGTGTCGGTTCTGTAATGATGATCCATAATGCTAGTGGAGAGGTCACAGGAGAATCCAAAGATATGAGAGAAAGAGCAGACCTTTTAGACAAAATAAAAGATTCTATTTTAGATATTTATACAAATAAGTCTACTCTGTCAAAAGAAAAAATAAGTGAAATGATGGATAAAACTACTTGGATGACTCCAGAAGAAGCATTGGAAAATGGATTTATAGACAAAATAGAAACTTACTCAAATAATGGATCAGTTTCAAACTTTTCTGATTTTGATATAGTAAACTCTTATGAAAATGTTCCACAAGAAGTTTTAAACAGAATAAAAGGAATGGGACAACCTGAAAATACTGGTAAGCCAGAAGTTAATATAAAAAACATTAAACCTAAAAACGTGGGAGGAAGGACAATGAATTACGAGCAATTTAAAAATGACCATCTAGAATTATTTAATCAAATAGTTCAAGAAGGAATGGAAACAGGGGTAAAAAATGAAAGGGCTAGAATTCAAAATTTAGATAATTTGAAGAATGTCCCAGATGGAGCAAGAGAAATAGTTAATAATGCAAAATATGTAGAGTTCAAAAATGCAGGAGAAGTGGCATTAGAAATCATGAATTCTGACGTTTACAAAGCAACTAAAGAGATAAATAAAAGAGAAGAAGATTTTATAAATAGTGGTGGTGCTAAAATACCTGAATCAACTCCTCCTGAAAACCAAGAAGAACTTGATGAAGAGATCTTAAATGCAGCTTCTCAAAGCTTTACCAATGGAATAAATCAATAAATTAGGAGGTAACTAAAATATGGAAAACGTAATAACAACTTATACACCAGAGCAATTAAAAGCTGGGAATTTTCAAGTAGTACTAGGGAAAGCAATAATTAAGTCAGGGGCAGTATTAAAGGCTAACACACTATTAGGACGACATACTGATGGAACAAGTAATATTGCAGGAGAATTAGGTTATACAGATATAAACTCAATATTAATTGGGGATGTAGATGCTACTACTGGGGACACAATAGCAACCGTTATGCTAACTGGGGAGTTTAATAAAAATGCTTTAATTGTAAAAGAAGGATCTACAATTGCTGATTTTATCGAAACAGCCAGAAAAAACAGTATTTTTATTAAAGAATTATATTAAGGAGGATTTAAAATATGAGTGTTTTTATAACAAAAACTATAAGAAAAATAAGAAAAAAGCAAGACGTGAAAAGGAGTTTCTTGAGAGATTTGTATTTCCCCAAAAGAGAAACTGTAGAGGATGAAACAATAGATTTAGAAACTACTGTAAATGGAAACAGAATGGCTCCATTTGTATCAAAAATTGAAGATGGAAGAGTTATGAAAGCACAAGGGATTAAGACTAACTCTATACCAGCTCCTAATATAGCTCCTAAATACATTCTTACTCCTAAAGATGTGTTTGTAAGAGAAGCAGGAGAAAATATAACTGGTGGAACTAAAGCCGGTATAAGAATGGCAAAAAGAGCCGGAACTATTCTTGCGAAACAAGAAGAAAGTATCACAAATAAAGAGGAACATATGGTGGGACAATTCTTAGCAACTGGAAAGGTTCAGTCAATTGGAGAGGAACAATCTTACGAAATCAATTACGAAATGGCAAACCAAGGGACCTTAGGAGAAGGTACTACATGGGATTTAACAACAATTAATCCATTGACAGATTTAGATAATTGGATTATAAATGCTGAAAAATTTGGTGAAAAAATAGAGGCAATCACTATGGATACAATAGCAGCAGATGCCTTTATTAATAATCCAAATGTACAAAGTTTATTAAATAATAGAAGAATTGATGTTATGTCTAGTGATCAGAAAAATTTAGGTCCTGGGGTAGCATATTTAGGATTCTACAAAAAAAGATCCGTACATTTATATCAATATGATAGAACATTGACGGATACTGACGGAACTATTACCTCTGTTATACCTGCTGGGACTGTTATCGGTGGTCCAATATATGGTGAAGTATTATACGCACCTATAGTTTATTTTAATGAGGGCTCTAAAGGTGATATTCATGAAGAAATAAGACATTCAAATGTAAAAGTAAGCCAAAATGGTAAAGAAAAATATATCACCACTGAGTCTAGACCAGTATTGCAACCAAATGACATGAGTGCATATTTTTCTTGGAAAGTAGTGGGGTAAAGGGGGAATAGATGAAAAAATTTATTAGAAAATATATGACTGCAAAAAAAAACTATGAGATAGGCGATGTTGTTGATATTAAAGATGAAAAATTAGTAAAAAAATTAGTAGACGATGGAACTATTAAAGAGTTTAAAGAAGCCTCTAATGGAGCAGATAAAAGAGTTTTAGAATTAGAAGTTGAAATGGCAGAAATAAAAGAGAATACAGTTACTAAAAAAGAATATGAAACACTTAAATTAAATACTATAGGTGTTGAAACCGTAAAGGAAATAATGACGATTTTAACTCTAGATGAATTAGAAAAATTTGCTAATTCTAAAGATATTATTTCCAAAGAAACTTTAAAAGAAAAGAAAATAGAAGAAATTTTAAAAGCATTATAGGGAGGACCTATGAGTTTTAAAGACATTATCAATAAAGACAGAGGGGTATTTATTAATCCAGGTGAGTTCGCTGAAGAACACACCTGGAATGATATTTCCATAGTATGTATTGAAGAAGAGATGGATTTTGACAGAGTATCAAAATCTCTAGGGAGTGAAGATGGGCATTACAGGGATATAAAAACTATCTTTATAGGAATTGAATTGATAGAAAAACCAGTGATTCATGAAGAAGTTTATTATGATGATGAAAAATACTCTATCTTATTTGTATCTGAAGAAGATGGAATATATGAAATCAAAATAGAGAGAAATGAGTCATGGTAACAGTAAAAGCTCAAAATTTAGAAATAATTGAATTAAGGCTAAAAAATATAAAAGATGGTGTCCCAAAAGTTGTTGTGAAAGCAATCAATAAAACCCTCCCGATTATAGAAAAAAAGCTATTAGAAAAGGCTACAGAAAGATATGGTATAAAATCAAGATATTTGAAAAGAGATATAAAAAAAGTTGTAGCGACTCGTAATTATATGAAAGGGTATATAGATGTAAAAGGGAAACGTCACATGTTACACCATTTTAAATTTAGTGGGACTATCCCCAGTGTAAAAGGGAAAAGGGTTAATATTTCTATCTTAAAAGGGGAAAAAAAAAATATGGGGGGATCAACATTTTTATTTGGAAATAAAAATGGAGATCCAATTATTGTGAAACATAATGAAGGTAGTACGCATCGAAATGGGTTTAAAGCATTGTTTGGATTGTCAACACCTCAAATGACAGGAAGTGAAAAGTTAAAAAAACCTATAAATGATGAAATTGAAGAAGTTTTGGATTCTGAAATGGAAAAAGAAACAAATAGATTGTTAAAAGGCGGTGGGTAAGGTGTAAATACTTGATTTAAAACTTAAAAACCCTTAAAAAGTAAAATAAGGAGGTCAAAATGACACCAGCAATATTAGAGGATAAAATGAAGGAATTTTTAGAAGATCTTCTAAAAGATACAACTTTAAAAAATCAAAATGGGGACTATGTCCCTATTAATGTATTTATAGGAGATATACCCCCTAAAAATATTATGAAAGATATATTTCCTTATGTTTTTTTAAAAACATTGGGAGGAGAAGATGAAATCGAAAAAAGTACAACAGAATTAAAAATTGTAATCGGGACAACTTCAACTAGTGGGAAAAACGATTCAACGGAAGAAAAATTGCTAGAAAATCAAACTGCCCATAGAGATCTACTTCATATGATACAAAAAATAAGGAGCGAAATATTGAAAGTGCGTGTGATAGGAGGTTTTCCTTTCCAATTTCCATTTAAATACAAATTTTTAGAAGAAGATATCAATCCACTGTTTATAGCTGTTCTAAACGTAAACTTTGGAATGGTTCAACCAGAATTTGAAATGAATTATTAGGAGGTCTATAAAGTGAGCAAAACAACAGGAGAACAAGAAAAAAACGTAGAGAAAAAAGAGGTGAAAACACTAGTAAAACAAGATACAGTAAAGGTAGAAAAAAAAGAAAGGTTTATTTATTTAGGACCTCGCCTTCTTAAGGAAGGAATAAATACAGGATCTGTATTTATAGGTGTACCTAAAGAACTAAAAGAATTAAAGAAAAAATATAAAGGTATTGAGAGATTGTTTATATCTGTAAAGGGCATTGTTAAAGCCAAATCAGATGTAAAAAAAGAAGGGGCTGTCCTGCATACAACTTTTAATTCGGTATTAGGAGAAATAAGAAAACAAATGGTGGAGGTGGCTAAATAATGGGTTATAAACATGGTATTTATGGATATGAAAATCCAACAAGTCTAGTCCCATCTGTAGCCACTGGAAACCTAGTGGTAGTAGTAGGGACAGCAGCAATTAATAATGCAAACACTCCTAAAGTAAATGAACCTATTTTATGTTATTCCATGGGGGAATATGTAGAAAATTTTGGTGCTGTAAACGATATAGTAAATTATACTCTTGCAGAGGCGGCAGATGTATTCTTTAGTAAATTTGGAGTTGGACCTGTGGTCTTTATAAATGTATTAGATCCAACTATACACAAAAAAGCCATAACAGATGAGGAAGTTACTTTAGTAGATGATATTGGGATTTTAGCAGATAAAGGAGCTATGAAAGACAATATTGTTGTAAAAAATAGTGCTGGGGATGTGACATATGAAAAAGAAACTGATTATCTTATAGGTTTAGATAGCGATGGGAATACTATTATTTCTAAAATAGATGGTGGATCATTAACTACACCGTTAAAAGTAACTTATTCTGCCATTGATCCAAGTATGATAGATAAAGACGACATAATAGGAGGGATAGATGTCAGTACTGGAGGGAAAACTGGTTTTGAACTTGTAGAAGATATCTTCCCAAAATTTAGGTTAATTCCTTCCATTGCTATAAGCCCTAAATTTTCTTATGACTCAGAAGTAGCTGCAGTTATGGATACTAAAATGAGTTTAATAAATGGAGTATTTAAAGGAATAACAGTTACAGATGTTCCTACCGGGACAATAAAAAAATATAGTGATGTTCCTAAGTGGAAAAATGATAATAATTATGTCAATGAAGATCAAATCGTATGTTGGCCAAAAGTAAAATTAGGGGATAAACAGTACCATATGTCAACACAGGTAGCAGCTCTTATGTGCCAAGTAGACTATGGCAATCAAGATATACCATATGAGTCTCCATCTAATAAGTTATTTAAAATGGATGGATTAGTTTTAGAAGATGAAACTGAGGTTGTCTTAGACCTTGTAAGAGCAAATTACTTAAATGGTAATGGAATACTTACAGCTCTTAACTTTATCGGAGGATGGAAAGCATGGGGAAACAGGACTGCTTGTTATCCATCTAATATAGATCCCAAAGATTCTTTTATACCTGCCAAAAGAATGTTTTATTGGAATAATAATAGATTTATTCAAACATATTGGAATGATTTAGATAAACCTATGGTTCCAAGACGTATAGATAAGATAATAGATAGTGATCAAGTCTTTTTAGATGGTCTTAAATCTGGTGGATACATCTTAGGTGGAGAGATAGAATTTAGGGAGAGTGATAATCCAACAACTAGTTTATTAGATGGGATTGGATCATTCTTTACATATTTCTCGCCTCCTGTACCTTTTAGAGCAATTACTTATACACAAGAATATAACCCAAGTTATTTAGAAACATTATTTGGATAAAAAATAAAACCTAGATTTCGTGACTTACGAAATCTAGTCGATTAGGAGGGAATAGATGTCAAAAATACCACACGTATTAAATGGATTTAATGTATACGATGATGATACAGAACTTGTAGGAGTAGTTAGTGTTGAGTTACCAAATATAGAGTTCTTAACTGAAACCATAAGTGGAGCAGGTGTAGCTGGGGAACTAGAGGTTCCTATAATTGGATTATTAAAATCAATGGAGATGACTTTCAAAGAAAGGTCAATCACTTCCAATTCTTTTGAACTAATGAAGCCTGGATTAAATATCATAACTCTAAGAGGAAGTATCCAACAGCAAGACAGAAAAACTGGTCTTATAGAAACTATTGGAATGAAAGTAGTAGTTAATTACCTTGCCAAAAGTATGAATTTAGGTGGTTTTGAGCAAGCTAAAGCTATAGACAATGAAACTAAGGTAGAAGTAGTTAGAATAGCTGTAACAGTTGATAGCGATCCAAAAATACTTATTGATAAATTAAATCATCTTTGCGTTATTGGCGGGGTTGATTATTTAGAAACATTTAGAAAAAATTTAGGTCTATAGGGAGGAATAAATGCTTAAAATATTAGAAATACCTAAATCAGTAGATTTAATAAATCCAATAGAATTTGAAGGGAAAACAATTAAAAAATTAGATTTTAACTTTGATAATTTAACAGGTCAAGACCTTATTAATGCACAAACTAATATGGCTATGGCTAAAGTCCCTGTGAGTGGAATGATAGAGTTTAATAAAGCCTATTTGGCACACATAGTTGCAAAAGCATCTGGAGAATCTTATGAGGCTATAACTTCTTTAAAGAGTAAAGATTTTTCTATGGTAACAATGTGTGCACAAGGTTTTTTGCTCTAAATGGTTTTGTGTCAGAGAGAGATGTAAAAGACTATATGAAATTATGTTTAGAGGCCTCTAAGGTCTCTAAAACAGGATTAGGGTATTTTACAAGCATGAGACTAGAAATATTTAATCAATGGGTGGAGGTAATGACAGATGAGTAAAATGATGGAATTTGCATTAAATATACAAGCTAAATTAGATTCCACCTATGAATCTAATTTTAATAAAGCAAATAGTGCTATAAATTCTATGGATAATGAATTAACAGAATTACAAAAAACACAAAAAGAGATGGCTAATTATACAAAGCTCAAAGATAGTATAAAAAATACAAAGAATGAAACACAATTAGCAGATCAAAAATTAGGACTTTTCAGGTCTGAATTGGAAGCTTCTAAAAATCAAACTAAATTGGCTGCAAAGGCAATGTCTGATGCAAAACAAAAAGTAATAGCATTAAGTCGTGAGTTTGATAATGCTGATAGCCCAACAAAAGAGATGTCTAATTCTCTAAAAATAGCAGAATCAAATTTAAAAACTTTAACAAAAGAACATGGGAAAACAAAAAATTCAACTAAAACTCTCTCTAATTCAGTTAAAACCGCTGAAAAAAGAGTCAATAAATTGAATAAAAAATGGAAAGAACAAGCGACCAGACTCAGAGATACAAAAAAAAATCTTGATAAAGCTAAAATATCAACCAAAAACTTAACTGCTGAGAATAAAAAGATCTCTGCCAGTATGGATAAAGTCATCCAAAAACAAAAAACTATGAATAAATTACAAAATATAAAGAAAAAAATAATGAATCCTATGGTCGGTGCTGTAGCGGGAGCTGTTAGTGTTGGAATTCTTGTTTCAAAAGCTAATGAGAGTATTGCTAAATCTTCTAGTTTTAACGAAATACAGACTAAATTTGACCAAGTATTTAAAAGTTACTCTAATTCTGCTAATAATTGGGCTGATAGTTATGCCAATAGTATGAATATGAGTATCGTTCAAACTAAGGAATCTATGGGGGACATTCAAAACCTTTTTACTGGGTTTGGAATGGATAGAGGAGACTCTTTTGGACTCTCAAAAGAGATTATTGAATTAGCTAATGATTTAGACTCATTTAATAATCTTACCGATAAAGGTGTAGATGCTCAGAAAACTATGATCTCAGCTTTGATGGGGGAAACTGAGTCTGCTAAAACTTTAGGAGCTTCTATCTTGGAAAGTAATCTAAATGTTGCATCAGCAGCTCTGGGATATGGGGAATACTCAAGTAAAATGGATGAAGCTATGAAGATACAAATTAGATTCAAAGCTATCCAAATGCAGTCTAAGGATGCAATAGGAGATGTAGCAAGAAACTTAGACTCAGAAGTTGGATTAACTAGAAAAAAAAATGCACTCCTTGAAAAACAGCAATTATTAATAGGAAGTACGTTAATGCCACTTCAAATGAAGTGGTTAAATCTACAAATTGGAGCTCTCACGTTTATGAATGAGAATTCTGATGCAATAGTAGCGACTACTCAGGTATTAGCATCATTAGCAGCTGGATACGGAGTTATGAAGATCGTTGGGGTAGTTACAACACTTATAGAAGGGAAAACAAAGGCTGAAATATTCGCTGCAACTGTAACTAAATCATTAGCAGCAATACAAGGAGCATACAATACGGTTTTAATGGCTAATCCTATTGGTTTAGTAGTTGGGGGGTTAGTTGCATTAGTCGGAATTGGGATAGTAGTTTATAAAAATTTTGATAAAATAAAAGCTAAAACTTTGGAATTATGGGAAATCTATAAAGATAATCCAATAGCAAGAATTTTTTATGGTATGGCTTCTCCTATACTTGTAGCAATAGATGCTTTGCAGGCATTATACAATTGGTATAAAAAATTTACCGATGGTAAGGAAATATCCCCTGACCAAATGAGTAAAGCTAAAGGAAGTGGATTGCCTATAGCAGAAAATAATCAAAATAAATACAATCAAATGAGTAAAGCTCAAGGTAGTTCCATGTCACTCCCTGCATATGCAAGAGGTGGGGTTGTAAATACACCGCACATGGCAATAGTAGGGGATGGACAAACTCCAGAATCAATTATCCCACATGATGGAAGTGCTAGATCTAGAGGATTATGGAAAAATGCTGGTGAAAAAATGGGATTACTTGGAAGTAATGGCAATACTAACAAAATAGAAATAAAGATAGATTTTAAACCAGTTATTCAAGGTGGAAATACTGATGGGGTTATGGAAATATTAAAGAAAGAAAGCACGGCTTTAGGAGATCTCATAAAAAATGAAGTTGAAAAAGCAATGAGTGGAATGGTAAAAACTGAGAGGAGGACGAGTTTTGGATAAAGAAGTAGATATTTATACAACTGTCCAGGGGGATATGTGGGATAGTATTAGTTTTAAAGTTTATGGAGAAGATAAATATTCAAAAGAACTTACTAGAACTAACCCTAAATATTCAAACATAATTATATTTAGTGGTGGCATAGATTTAATATGTCCAGATATCTCGAATATTGATAGTTCAACCACTCCTCCTTGGAGGTAGTTATGAAATCAAGAAGAAGTTACATAAAAGTAAAATATGACGGTAAGGATATTACAGGAGATATTACAGCGTATATAAAAAGTTTTTCATATACTGATAATTTAGATAAAGGCGACACTATAAGTCTTAGTTTATTAGGTGATAAATGGATAAAGGAATGGGTTATTTTAAAGGGCGATAAATTAGAAGTAGATATCTATGTGATAAATTGGAAAAATGAAGGGGATAACAGAATCTTAAAATGTGGAATTTTTAGCATTGATGATCTCACTTTTTCAGGTGTTCCAGATACTATAAAAATATCTGCTATCTCTATAGACATTAATAAAGGTATAAAAAATGTAAAAAAAGATAAAATTTGGCATAATATTTCACTTAAAAGGATTGCTCAAGATATAGCAAATGATGCTTCTATGGAACTTTTTTTTGATTGTGACGATGTATTAATCTATAAACAAATAGAACAAATAAAAGAATCTGATTTACAGTTATTATCAAGAATTTGTAAAAAAAATGGTGTTTCATTGAAAGTATCTTTTGATAAAATAATAATTTTTCAAGAAAAAGAATATGAAAAAAAAGACCCTGTAATTCACTTAGACAAATCAAATCTTATAAACTATGACCTCCAATGTGAAGATATAGATAGGTATGATAGCTGTGAAGTTAAATTCTACGACCCAATCTTAGGAGAGCTATTAAAAGGCAAATATGAGGCTCCTGAAAGTGAATTTTATGGAGTGAAAACCGGTAAAATAATGTATGAGTATGTTGATACCTCAGTAACAGGAACTACTAAAGAGGAAAAAGAAAGTTATCTAGTTGGAAGAGCTAAAAACATCCTTAGAAATAAAAATAAAAATGAAACTAAGATTAAAGTATCTGATGTAGGAGACCCTAGTTATTTGGCAGGAAACACTGTTAAAATAACAGGGTTTGGTATTTATAATGATCTCTACCTAATCACTTCTGTGACTCATACAGTGGATTCTGGGTATAAATGTAATTTAGGAATGAGAAAGAAGGTGAATTTCTAATGTTTAGATTTTTAAGAACTGGGAAAGTGTCCTCTGTTAATTATAAAGAAGCCAGTGTAAGTGTAGAATTTGATGACTCTCCTGGAGTTATAGCTGTGGGTTTAAAAGTATTGTATGAGCATACAAGTAAAGAAAAAGACTATTCACTGCCAAATCCAGATGAAGATGTAGTGTGTCTATTCCTTCCTAATGATTCACATGCTCCTACTGTTGGATTTGTATTAGGCAGCTATTATAGTGGTAAAAATTTACCCTCAGATACGGGAAAAATAAAATATATACTGTTTCCAGACGGTACAAAGATTAAATACAATATGGAAACAAGCTTATTAGAAGTAGATTGTGTAGGAGATATTAATATTTCAAGTGGAACAGTAGTTAACATTAAAGGTAATGAAGTAAACATCGATGCTAATTCATTTAATGTAACAGCTAATGAAAGTAATTTTGACCATAAGATCAATTGTGCTGATGTTATCGCAGATAAGGGATCTTATAATGACCATATCGATAATCTGCATTAAGGGGGCAATATGATTGGAGTATTAGGGAACATACAGTTTAAAGTATCATTCGATGGAACTAATAATAATATATTAAATTTTTCTGATTTAAAATTAAGTGGTGGAGCTAATTATGAAGAACATAAAAGAAGAGGACTTAAACCAGTTCTTGAATTTATTGATTTAAAAACTGATGTTGTTAGTTTAAAAATCACTCTTAGGACTGATTTTGGGGTAAATCCACTAGAAATGGCTAAAAAGTTGAATTTATATAAAAACACAGGAGAAGTTTTAAAGTTTTTATTAGGTAATAAACCAGTTGGAAATGGTGAGTTTGTCATAACTTCTTGTAATTATGGGTATGAATATATCACAAATAATGGATTAGTTAGGAATTTAGATGTTTCTCTCTCTCTTATGGAATATACAAAAGTTATCTATGAAAATATAGAAATCATCACAAAAACAAAACAAAACACGGAGAAACAAATAGTGAATGAAGACTTCAATCAAGGAGCGATAGAAAGATGATATATGAATTAAGTCCAAACATTATAAATCTAAATGCTACTGGTACAGAAAGAATTCTCCAAAACGGACGTAATATTTTGACTGTTATGATTGGAGAAGTTGTCTTAGGAAGAGGGATTGGTATAAATGGTGACATTGTGGACCTTCCTATAAATAAAAGTATGTCTATGCTTGATATAGAAACTCAATTCCAAAAATATGAACCTAGACTTAAAGTTAATGATGTTACATATAAGATTGATGGTGAAAATGGATTTTTAAATCCTATTGTGGAGGTGAGTATAATTGAGTGATTTAAATATACATAATGAAACCGCTGAAGATATCGCAGCTCGAATGGTAACTAGATATGAAGAATTAAGTGGTGTTTCCTTAGGATTAGCAGATGAAAGAAGGTGGCTCCTTCAGGCTGTAGCTTATGGTTTATTTATTAGGAATGAAACTACCAATGAAGGTCTTAAGATGAACCTTTTGAGGTATACCAAAGGAGATTATGCTACTGAAATGGGAGCTTTTACCGATACAGAAAGGTTATCTGCTAGTAAATCAAGCGTGACTTTAAGATTTGAAATAGAGGAAGCTAAAACAGAGCTAATAGGAGTAAGTCCAATTAGGGTAACACCAGGTAATAATATTTATTTTTTAACCCCTTACTTTGAATTTCAACCAGGAGAAACCGCTAAAGAAATTATTGCTATTTGTACTGAAGAAGGGATAATTGGCAACGGATATCTTCCAGGAGAAATCAATAAGATAGTTGACCCATTCCCA
>DDQV01000150.1:0-474 GCA_002342785.1 Fusobacteriaceae bacterium UBA2433
TACTGTACAAATTGCTGAATTATTAATAAAATAGTTATATATATATAATTTAAAATAGGAGGAATTATGAGAATTTTTAAAGGGTCTGGAGTAGCTCTTATTACCCCATTCAATGAGGATATGAGTATTAACTATATAAAATTAGAAGAACTCATAGAATGGCATATCAAAAATAAAACAGATGCCCTAATAATTGCTGGAACAACTGGGGAAGCGTCTACCCTTCCAGATAAAGAACATATAGAACTTGTTAGAAAAAGTGTTGAGATAGTTGCTGGAAGAATTCCAGTTATAGCTGGAAGTGGTAGTAATGATACAAATCATGGGATTAAATTAAGTACTGAGTGTGAAAAAGCTGGTGTTGATGGTCTTCTTATAGTTACGCCTTATTATAATAAAACAAATAGGCAAGGGTTAATTAATCACTATATAGCTATAGCTGATAAAGTAAATATTCCTATTATTTTATATAAT
>DDQV01000150.1:536-13396 GCA_002342785.1 Fusobacteriaceae bacterium UBA2433
TATAATTGGAATTAAAGAAGCTAGTGGAGATATATCTTACTTAGCAGAGATAGCAAGAGAGTGCGATGATGATTTTTCTATTTATTCTGGTAATGATGATATAATTGTTCCTATTCTTTCTTTAGGAGGAGTTGGTGTTATTTCTGTTTTAGGAAATATTATGCCTCTAGAAACTCATAACCTTGTTATGTCTTATTTAGAAGGAGACGTTCTTAATTCTAAAAATCTTCAACTTTCGATGAATTCTTTAGTTAAAACTTTATTTTTAGAAGCCAACCCAATACCAGTAAAGTCTGCAATGAATCTTATGAATTTTAAGGTTGGAGGAGTAAGACAACCTCTTTGGGAGATGAGTTCTGAACCTTATAAACTTTTAAAATCAGAAATGAAAAAATTAAATTTGATCTAAAGGAGGGGATATTTTGAATATAGCAGTATATGGATGGGGACAAATGGGTAAACTTCTTTGTGATACCATTGATAAAAGTAAAAACTTAAATTTAATAGGGATAATTGATCCTTTTTCTTTAGGAAAAGATTCTAGAATTATTGAGAATTTGGAAAATATTTCTATTATTCCAGATGTTTTAATAGATTTTTCCCACTTTAGCAACTCTGATAAAATTCTACCATGGATTGTAGCTAATAATGTTCCTACACTTATTGCCACTACAGGACATAGTGTGGATCAACAAAAAAAAATAAATAGAGGGGCAGAAACAGTTCCTATATTAAAAGCAACTAATACTTCCCTTGGAATAAGTCTAATTACAGAATTGTTAGGGACTCTTGTTTCATCTTTAGAAGATTGGGATATTGAATTAATTGAAAAACACCATAATAAAAAAATTGATGCTCCCAGTGGGACAGCTCAATCATTGTTAGAAAAAATAAATGATACTTTAACTTCTAAAAGAGAGTTAGTATATGGAAGAAAAGGAATTTCCCCAAGAAAAAAAGAAGAAATTGGAGTACATGTGGTTCGTGGGGGAAGTATTGTAGGAGAACATTCTATTATTTTTGCTGGTGATGATGAAGTAATAGAGATAAAACATGAAGCTCACTCTAAGATGATATTTGTCAATGGAGCCTTAAAAGGTGCAACTTGGCTTTATAGTCAAAAACCTGGTCTATATACAATGAGAGACATCTTTAAATAAAAACATATTAAAAGGAGAAAAATAATGGAAAAATTAAATAATGCACATGAAATAATTCAATATATTAAAAATTCTACAAAATCTACACCAGTAAAAGCTTATATTAACGGAGATTTAAAAGGGATAAATTTTTTAAACTGCAAAGTGTTTGGATGTGAAAATAGTAAAACAATCTTTGGTGAATGGAATGAAGTAAAAGAAATATTAAATACTAACTCAAGTGTAATAATAGACTCTCACATAGAAAGTGATAGGAGAAATTCTGCAATTCCAATGTTAGACACAAAAAATATCCATGCTAGAATTGAACCAGGAGCTTTTATTAGAGATATGGTAGAAATTGGTGATAATGCTGTTATTATGATGGGAGCAGTTATAAATATTGGTTCTAAGATTGGAGCAGGAAGTATGATTGATTTAAATGTAGTAATGGGAGGAAGAGCCACTGTAGGTAAAAACTGTCATATTGGAGCAGGAGCTGTTTTAGCTGGTGTAATTGAACCGCCTAGTGCTGATCCTGTTATTATTGAAGATGATGTTGTTGTTGGAGCTAATGCAGTGATTTTAGAAGGAGTAAGAGTTGGGAAGGGAGCCGTTATAGCTGCTGGAGCTATAGTTACAAAAAATGTACCTGCTGGTGTTGTTGTTGCTGGAAATCCAGCTAGAATAATTAAAGACAAAGATGAAAAAACTCTTAGTAAAACTGAAATTATGGAAGATTTAAGAGTTATAAAATAAAAATAATTGGAGGTTAATATGAATATAAACCCTAAAGTAATAGATCAAAAAATTTCCCTGATTAGAAAAATATCTATGAAGAGTGGAGAGTATGAAGACGTTATTAATCTTACTATTGGAGAACCAGATCTTCCTATTCCCACCGAAATTGTAGATCAAACTATTCTTTATATGAAAAATAATAGGATGGGATATCCTATGTTAGGAGGTTCAGTTGAAATAAGAGAAGAGATCGTAAATTTTTATAAGACTAAATATGATTCTTCTTATGATATAGATGAGGTTATTGTCACAGCAGGTGCCACAGAAGCTTTATCTACAACTTTAAAGACAATTTTAAATGAAGGAGATGAAGTTTTAATTCCCCTTCCATTTTATCCTGGATATCTTCCCCTTATAGACTTTAGTTATGCGAAATCTGTATTTATTGATACTACTTCAGATGAGTTGCAGCTGACAGTGGAATCTCTAAAAAAACATATTACTCCTAAGACCAAAGCTCTTATTTTAAATTATCCAAATAATCCATCAGGAGTGGTCTTATCTAAAAAGAATTTAGATGAAATTATGAAATTTTTAAGGGATAAAGATATCTATATTATTTCTGATGAAATATATAGTGAGATTACATTTAATAATGATTTTATTTCTGTGGGAAAATATCATTTTCTTAAAGAAAAAATAATATTAATAAATGGATTTTCAAAATCTCATTCTATGACTGGATGGCGTTTAGGATATATTTTAGCTTCTAAGAAACTCAAAGATGAATTGATAAAAGTTCATCAATATACTGTTACATCACCTTCAGCAATTTCAGAATATGGAGGATATATAGCACTTTCTAAATGTTCTAATATAACTACATATACAAATGAATATAAAAAAAGATGTGAATATGTATATAATAGATTAAATTCTATGGGAATTACTACTCTTGAACCTAAGGGGACATTTTATGTCTTTGGATCTTTAAATAATTTTAATATAGATTCATCTTTAGACTTTGCTTTAGATCTACTTGAAAATAAACATGTGGCTATAGTTCCTGGAATAGCATTTGGAGTTGAAGGATATTTTAGAATTTCTTGTAATAAATCTGTAGAAATTTTAAAAATAGCTTTAGATAAGATGGAAAATTATATTAAAAAATATAGATTAAATTAAATTATTGGGAGAAGATATTATTTATTTGAATATTATCTTCTCCTATATTATAATTTAACTATTTTAAAATAAAATAATTAAAAATAAAGGAGAGTTATTATATGATTAAATTTGAAAAATACCATGGTTTAGGAAATGATTTTATAATTTTTAACTATAAAGATTTAATCTTAAACAATATAAAAGAGGAAAATTTCTCTGATCTAGCTGTAAAAGTTTGTAATATTCATACTGGAATTGGTGCTGATGGAATGATGGTTTTAGTTGAAAAAGAAGATTGTTGTCAAATGATCTTTATTAACTCTGATGGAAGTATCGCATCTATGTGTGGAAATGGGATTAGATGTTTTTCTAACTATATTTATAATAATAAAATTTTAGATGGAACGAATTATAAAGTTGAAACTCTAGCAGGATTATTAAATTTAGATATTTATCCTAATGAGAAGTTTACTGTAAGAGTTAATATGGGAAAACCTACTTTAAAACCTAATGTTGTTCCTGTGGATACTTTCAAGGAAAAATTTATTAATGAAGAGCTTGTTATTGATGGAAAAGATTATAAAGTTTCATCTCTTCTAATGGGTGTTCCTCATACTGTCCTCTTTGTAGATGATTTTAAAAATATCGATCTAGTAAAAGTTGGTAAAGCTATTGAAAATAATCCTATTTTTCCTAAAAAAACAAATGTAAATTTTGTTCAAATTTTAAATGAAGATGAAGTTATTGTAGAAACTTGGGAACGAGGTGCAGGTCATACTTTAGCCTGTGGAACAGGATCTTGTGCTAGTGTAGTTATTGGAGAACTTCTTGGGTATTTAAATTCTAAAGTTACTGTTCATCTTAGACTAGGAGATTTAGCTATAGAAGTAAAAGATGAAATCTATATGACTGGGCCTAGTAACTTAATCGCAAAGGGAGAATATAAATATAATTAAAAATTTGAAATTAATATAAAAAAATAAAAACCTCCTATAAATTAACATAGGAGGTAAAGTTTTATAATAATGTAGCTGCTAATTCTGCTAATTCAGATCTTTCACCTTTTTTTAGTATGATATGTCCAGATATATTTACATCTCTAAATCTTTCAGCTAGATAAGTAAGACCATTACTTTCAGCATCGAGATATGGATTATCAATTTGATATGGATCTCCTGTAAAAACAATTTTTGTATTTTTCCCTGCTCTAGTAACGATTGTTTTTATTTCATGAGGTGTTAAATTTTGTGCTTCATCTATTATCAAAAATCCTGCTGGAATACTTCTACCTCTAATATAAGACAGTGCTTCTATTTTTAGTAAACCTAAAGCTTCTAATCCTGCAATTACTTTTTCTCCAGCTTTTTCTTCCTTGGCATTAGCTAAAAAATCTATATTATCAAAGATAGGTTGCATCCAAGGTTTTAATTTTTCTTTTTCACTACCTGGGAGATAACCTAAATCTTTCCCCATAGAAACTATTGGTCTAGCAATAAATAATTTTTTATATTTACTCCTTTCGACAACTAATTCTAATCCGGAAGCTACAGCTAATAAAGTTTTTCCAGTTCCAGCTTTTCCAACTAAAGTTACTACTTTGATATCTTCATCCATTAAAAGATCTAGTGCAAAATTTTGTTCCTCATTTCTTCCTCGGATTCCCCAAACACTAATATCTCCATAGGTCATTCTTTCTATTCGTTTTGTTTTCTCATTATATCTACCGAATAAAGTTTTGTCCTTGTATTTCATAGTTACGAAGCAGTTGGCCGAAGGATTTTCAGGCATAATATCTATATATTTAATTCTACCAGATTTTTCATATTTTTTAAAATTATCTTCATCTACTTCTATTTCCATATTTCCAGTATATAATTCTTCTAAATCCATCTTATCACTCTTATAATCTTCTACATTTATTTCCATAGAATCAGCTTTTATTCTCATATTAATATCTTTTGAAACTAAGATTACTTTTTTCTTTTTTTCTTTATTTTTAATATATAGTGCTATTGCTAAAATTCTATTGTCTACTATATCTCTTCTTAAAGAAGTTGGTAACTCTGTAGTATCTCCATTTATTTCGACTCTAAAAAATATTCCTTTGTCTATAGTTACTCCTTTAGCTAAACAACCTTTAGATCTAAGTTCATCTATAAATCTAGCTGCTATCCTTGCAGAAGCACCTCTATTTCCACTTTCTTTTTTTAACTTATCTATTTCTTCAATAACATAGATAGGTAAAACTACATCATTGTCTTCAAAATTTTGAATAGCCTTGGGGTCATGGATAAGTACGTTAGTGTCTAAAATATATATCTTTCTCATAAAAATCGCCTCCTAGTTTTGGTATTCTAAATATCTTTTTAATTTATTTAATGCCCGAGTTTCTAATTGTCTTATCCTCTCCTTAGTTAAGTTCATCTCTTGTCCTAATATACCTAGAGTTAAAATTTCATTATCTAATAAACCAAATCTATGTATTATTATTTTTCTTTCTTTACTACCTAATAGATTTAAACCTTTAAATAATTTTTCTCTATCATTTTTAATTATTAAATCTTCTTCAATATAATTATTTTTATCTGAAATTATATTATAAAAATCTCCACTTTCTTCAGAAAAATCATCTAATGAATTAAAAGTGATATCATTTAATTTAAGATATCTTTCAATATCTTTTAACTTTAACCCTGTTTCTTTTGAAATTTCTTCTAAAGTAGGTTCATAACTATATTTTGATCGATATGTTATTATAAATTTTTTTATTTTAGATAAATTGTTATATATATATATAGGATATCTAATTACCCTTCTATTACAGGATATATATCGAAAAATACTTTGTTTTATCCAAAAAGTAGCATAGGTAGAAAATCTTCTTCCCATAGTATAATCAAATTTTTTAACAGCTTTTATTAGACCCATATTTCCTTCTTGAATTAGATCTTGAAGAGGGATACCTAATTTAGTATATTTTTTAGCTATACTTACTACTAATCTTAAATTAGCTACTATTAATTGATCCTGAGCATCTATATCTCCCTCTAAGATGTGTTTAGATATATCGATTTCTTCTTCCTTAGTTAAGAGGGAAGAGTGGCCTATTTCTTTTAAGTAATCGGAAATATTCATTTCAACCTCCTAATATATATTATCTATATCAACAATATACTATTGATTATTGAAACTTCCTTTTATATTTATAGAATTTTATTATAATCTATGATAAAATTTAATACACAAAAATAAATAAAAAAATAGAGTCATTAAATGTATTTTATACTCTATAATTTTATTTAAATATGAGGTGTAAAATGAGAGTAATAGGAATAGATCCAGGAACAGCAATTGTTGGTTTTGGGATTATAGATTATATTGAAAATAAGTATAAGGTAATAGATTATGGTTGTATATATACCTCTAAAGATCTCCCTATGGAAAAAAGAATTTCTACTATTTATAATGAATTAGATGATATTTTAAAAAAATATTCTCCTACTCATATGGCTGTTGAAGATCTTTTTTATTTTAAAAATGCTAAGACTATAATTTCTGTTGGTCAAGCTAGAGGAGTAATAGTATTATGTGGAGAAAAAAATGATATTCCTCAAGTGTCATTTACACCATTACAAATAAAAATGGGAATAACAGGGTATGGTCGAGCGGAAAAAAAACAAGTTCAACTGATGGTTCAAAGAATTTTAGGGCTTTCTAAGATTCCTCAACCAGATGATGCTGCTGATGCTTTAGCTATTGCTATAATTCATATAAATTCTTTAAATAGTGGTTATATTTTATCATCTAAACCAGGTATTTCTAAGATAACAAATATTAAAAATGGTAAAATAAGTGCAGCAGATTATCGAAATTTATTAAATAAAAAGGATTGATTTTTATGTTTAAGAACTTGAAAACTTCATCTATAGTTTCTTATTTAAATTCTGTAGAAACTATAGTTTCTACAATCCATAATGAAAAAAATACTGAAAAAGTTGTATTTTTTATTCTTTTAAATTTAATTGAAAAATTAGATTTTGGATATTCAGAAGGGTATTTTTTTAAATATGATAGATGGGATAGAAATCTTAAACATCTAAATTCGTATTTTGATCTAAAAAAATTAAAAAAAGATGAAGTGGAATTTATTTCAAATAATTTAGAAAGAGATATAAATTTTTATGGAACACCAATAGAAAAAATAATTAAAAATACAAATATACAAACAAATTTAACTGGTATAAACTTTCATGAAAATTATGGATTATTGAATAGGTTTAAAATTTTTACTATTATCCCTATAATTTATGAAGATATATATTATGGGTCTTTTATCTTAGATAAAAAATCTGAAATGCCTTATGTACTTAGTTTACAGGATATATATATTTTAGAATTTTTCAAATATAATTTTTCTATATATATTCATACTAGAGAATCAGAAGAATTTCAAACAGAAGATATAAGATTAAAAACTGTTGGATCTTTTGCAAATTCTATTATACATGAATTAAGGACACCTATTTCATCTATTGTTGGTTTTGCATCTTTAGCTAAGAAAAAAATAAATGATCCTAAAAAAATTGAACTTTACTTAGACTATATTCTTAAAGAATCTAATAAAGTTATCAAACTTTGTGAAGATATTGGTGAATATTCAAGTGAAGATGAAAATATTAAAAATAGATCGGCTACTTTTTATCTTTCTTTCATTCTTAGAGAGGTAATTCAAAGATTAAATGGGCATTTAAAAAAATCTAAAATCAAAACTTATATGATTGTAGAAAATGATATAGAAATAACTTTTAATAAGGAAAAAGTTATTACAGCTTTTCATCATTTATTAAAAAATGCTATAGAAAACTGCGATTATAGTAAGAATGATCGTTTTATTGTTATCACTCTTTCATCAAATGATAAAAATAAAATAAGTATAAAAGACAATGGAATTGGTATACAAAAATATAGAATAGAAAAGGTTATGACTCCTTTTTATTCATCTAAAATTTATGGAACTGGCTTGGGACTTACCATAGCTAAAGAGGTATTCACTAAGTTAGGGTTCAAGTTTTCCATAAAATCAGAATACTCGAAATGGACAAAAATAATATTAAAAGAGGAGTAAATTTATGAATATAGTTTTAATGGAACCTGAAATACCATACAATACGGGAAATATAGGTAGAAGTTGTGTCCTTACAAATACAACTTTACATCTTGTAAAGCCCCTTGGATTCTCGTTAGATGAGAAACAAATTAGGAGAGCTGGTTTAGATTATTGGCAACATATCGATCTACATGAATGGGATAGTTTAGATGAATTAATGATTAGTTACCCTGAATCTAAATTTTATTTTGCAACAACTAAGACTTCTCGAAAATATTCAGATGTCTCGTACAAAGAAAATGATTTTATTGTATTTGGACCTGAATCGAGAGGAGTTCCTGTTGAAATTTTAGAAAAAAATAAAGAAACTTGTATAACTATTCCTATGATAAATATGGGGAGGTCACTAAATCTTTCAAATTCAGCTGCTATTATTTTATATGAATCTTTAAGACAAATTAATTTTAATTTCGGAGAGTAATATGAGAAAAATACAGATAAGTATATTAATTTTTCTTTTACTTATAGGGGTAGTGAAGATATTTTTTTTATTTCCATTAGATTATTACGAGGAAATAGATGAAATATCCAAAAAATATAAGATAAGTAGTGAAGCTATTTATTCAGTGATTAAAATTGAAAGTAATTTTAGGGAGAATGCAATTTCCCATAAAGGAGCTATTGGTCTTATGCAAATAATGCCTTCTACAGGAGAATGGATGGCAAAATCTAATGATCTTTTATACTCTCAAGAGTTACTTTTAGATCCTATATATAATATTAAAATTGGAACTCTTTATCTTTCCTATCTTATAAATAGATATGAAGGTGATCTTGAAAAAGTTTTAATAGCTTATAATGCTGGACCTTCTAGATTAAAAAGCGGAGCATGGAAAGAATTTAAAGAAACTAAAAATTATCTTATTAAATATAAAATAGCCAATTTTTTTTACAGAATAAGATTATATTTTAAATAATTTTATTCCATGAGGTTACAATAGAAAATGGGATTAACCATATTTATTTTAATTGGTTTTGTTTTTCCATTTAATATAGTCAAAATGAAAACCTCCTAACTGTAATAGTCAAACAGTCAGGAGGTTTATTTTGTTTTAAAGAATTAATAAATGATTTTATTAAAAGGGGGATTAGAATGAAATATTTTACAGGAGTAGATTTAGGGGGAACGAATACTAAAATAGGAATCTTAAATGAAAATGGTGAAATTTTGATAAAAAAAAGTATAAAGACACTTTCTGAAAAAGGTATAGTGATAACTTTGAAAAGAATATGGCAAACAATAGAAAGTTTAATGGATAAAAAAAATATCGACAAAAAAAATATGTGTGGAATAGGGATAGGTATTCCAGGACCAGTAATAAATCAAGAAATTGTAGGTTTTTTTGCTAATTTTGATTGGGAAGTAGATATAAATATAAGTAAATTAATGGAGAAAATATCAGGAATTCAAACGAAACTAGAAAATGATGTAAATATGATAGCCATTGGAGAGAGTATGTTTGGAGCTGGAAAAGGAAGTGCTAGTAGTATTACAATAGCTCTTGGAACAGGAATTGGTGGAGGAATAGTAATTAATTCTAAATTAATATCGGGAATAAATGGAGCTGGTGGAGAAATTGGACATATTAAATTAGTTGAGAATGGTAAATTATGTGGTTGTGGACAAAAAGGATGTTTTGAAGCTTATGCCTCTGCTACTGGAATAGTCAGAGAAGCTAGATCACGGTTAGCTATAAATAAAAAAAATCTTTTATATGATAGTTTGAAAGGAAACATAGAAAAATTAGAAGCTAAAGATGTTTTTGATTGTGCTAAATCTGGAGATGAATTCTCTATTGAAATTGTAAATTATGTGGGGAATTATTTAGGGATGGGAATAGGGAATTTATTAAACACAATAAATCCAGAAATTATTATTTTATCAGGTGGAGTTGCACTTTCAGGAGAGATTCTTTTAGAAGTAGTTAAGAAAAAATTGAAACAATATGCTTTACCTATAACTTTAAAAAATTTAGAAATAAAATTAGGAGAATTAGGAAATGATGCAGGAATAAAAGGTGGAATTGCACTTTTTCTGACCCAATAAAATTTATGTTAAAAATAAATGATTTTTAAGGTGGTGAGAAAATGAAAATAGGTTTAGCTCTAGGAAGTGGTTCATCTCGTGGATGGGCACATATAGGTATAATAAAAGCTTTAGCTGAGATAGGAATTGTACCTGATATAGTTTGTGGAACCTCTATAGGAGCTTTAGTAGGAGCATCATACGTCTCAAATAATCTTGATGATTTAGAACAATGGGCTTGTTCATTGACAAAATTTGAAATAGCAAAATTTTTTGAGATAAATATGTCTCTAAATGGATTTGTTGATACTCGTAGATTACAGAATTTTTTAAGTAAATATGTAGCAAAAGAAAGTGATATGATAGAAGAATTTAGCAAACAATATGCTGCAGTATCAACAGATTTAGAAACGGGAAAAGAAATTTGGCTAACTAAAGGATCGGTTTTGGATGCAGTTTGGTCATCGGTTTCACTACCAGGATTATTTCCAGCTATAAAAAGTAATGACCGATGGCTTGTAGATGGAGGTTTAGTAAATCCTGTTCCAATATCTACTTGCCGTGCATTAGGAGCAGATATAGTTATAGCTGTAGACCTTAATGGAGATATTCTTGGAAAACATTTTAAAAAACAACGATCTTCTAGAAAAAAAAAAGGGGTGATTAATAAACTAAATGATTTGGTTAGAGAATATAAACCTTTGATATTTGATGTAAATAGAGGCGATGAGAGTCCACCAAATTTATTTGATGCTATTGCTAGTTCAATTAATATTACTCAAGATAGAATCACAAAAAATCGTATGGCAGAAGATCCGCCAGATATACTTCTTTCCCCTAAATTATCGCATATTAAATTATTAGAATTTTATAGAGCTAAAGAGGCTATAGATGAAGGAAGAAGATGTGTTCAAAATAACTTAACAGATTTAAAATTTTTTTTAAAAAACAGATAGAAAATAGTTTCTCTTATACCTCTTCATTGGAAAATAGATAATAATATGATAGAATGTAAGGAATAGAATTTATTAAAGTTAAGGGGAGATAGATGATACCAAAACATATAGCAATTATAATGGATGGGAATGGAAGATGGGCCCAAAATAGACATTTACCAAGATTTATCGGACACCGTGAAGGGGCCAAAAGAATAAAAAAAATTATAGAACATGCAGGGCAAGTAGGGATAGAGTATCTATCTGTATATGCTTTTTCTACAGAAAATTGGAAAAGGCCTCAAAAAGAAGTAGATGCTTTGATGGATATTTTTGAAAAATATTTAAAAGCTGAAGCCAAAAATATGTTAAAAAATAATATAAAATTAATAGTAACAGGGAGAAAAGAAAATGTATCTTCTAAACTTTTAAAATCTATAGCTGAAGTAGAAAAGTTAACTATTAATAACAATGGACTTACCTTTAATATATGTTTTAATTATGGAGGAAGGTCTGAGATAATTGATGCAGTAAAAAAAATAATTGAATCAGAAGAAAAAAATATTAATGAAGAAACTTTTAAAAAATATCTTTATTCTGATATACCAGATCCAGAATTAGTAATAAGAACCAGCGGAGAATTTAGAATATCTAATTTTTTACTTTGGCAAATAGCTTATTCAGAAATATATGTGACAGATGTTTTATGGCCGGATTTTGACGAAAAAGAATTTGACAAAGCAATAGAAAATTTTCAAAATAGAAATAGAAGATTTGGAGGAGTAGAAGATGTTAAATAGAATATTGGTAGCTTTAATATTAGTTCCTCTGACGGTGTATGTATACCTTTATGGAGATAAAAGTTTTATGATATTTACAGTACTTTTGATTGGAATAGGAATACATGAATTTTATAAAATGATGGAGTCTAAAGGAATAGTTGTAAATAAGGTTGCTGGGATAATTCTTGGTGGATCAATACCAATTACACTATATTTCAGTCTATTATCTCATGAGAATACATTGGGTAAATTGATAAAAAAGAATATAGAACATAATGTGGATATGTCTATGTGTACAATGGTTTTGATCTTAGGGATGTTTATTCTTATGTTTATTAGGATATATCAAAATAAAGTAAAGGGTAGTAGCAGTTACATAGGATATACAATGTTAGGAATACTCTATGTAAGTTTTTTATTTTCTCATATTGTTCCTATAAAATATATGTTAAATGGAAGTCAATGGTTAATGACTATTCAAATCTTAGTGTGGATATCTGATACATTTGCATATCTTGTGGGAGTAAAATTTGGGAGAAAATTATTTTCTCGTGGACTTTGTGAAATAAGTCCAAAAAAATCTATTGAGGGATCTTTAGGATCGATAATATTTACTGTAATAACTATGTTACTTATAAAAAGATTTCTTTTTAAAGACCTTAATATCTTTGGAATTCATTTGTTTATAGTTCCCATATTGGTTGCTATGATTGGTCAAATTGGTGATTTAGCAGAATCGGTATTTAAAAGAGAATTTGGTGTAAAAGATTCTGGGAAAATATTAGGTGGACATGGGGGAATATTAGATAGATATGATAGTTTAATTTGGGTATTTCCATTTATGTATTATTACATTAATATTTTCTTATAAAAAATATTATCTTATATCTATTATACAAAAAA
>DDQV01000150.1:13415-18080 GCA_002342785.1 Fusobacteriaceae bacterium UBA2433
TTTTTTGTATAATAGATATAACAATCTTTTTGTAAAAAAAAAATTAAAGGATTGTAAAATAAGGAGTTGATTAATATTAAGAATATTACAATATTAGGAAGTACTGGAAGTATTGGGACAAGTGCATTGGAAGTTATTAGAAATAAAAGTTCAGAATTTAATGTTGTTGCAATGAGTGCTCACTATAATCACAAATTACTAATAGAACAGATAGAAGAGTTTAAACCTGAATATGTATCTATTGGAACAAAAGTTGGTTATGAAGAGATAATAACAAAATATCCTGATTTAGAAGTGTACTTAGGAAATGAAGGACTTAAAAAATTAGGTGGATTAGATAAAGCCGATATTGTTCTTACGGCAGTAAGCGGAGCAGTGGGAATTGAAGCCACAATAGAATCAATAAAAAAAGAAAAAAGAATAGCTCTTGCCAATAAAGAAACAATGGTAGCAGCTGGGGATCTAATAAATAATATGTTAAAAGAATATAAAGCAGAGATAATCCCTGTAGATAGTGAACATTCTGCTATTTATCAATCACTTTTAGGTGGAAAAAAAAATGAGGTAAATAAGATAATTATTACTGCAAGTGGAGGAACTTTTAGAGGGAAAACTTTAAAAGAATTAAATAATGTAAAGGTAGAAGATGCTCTAAAACATCCAAATTGGTCTATGGGAAAAAAAATAACTGTAGATTCTTCTACTTTATGTAATAAAGGTTTAGAAGTTATAGAGGCTCATCAACTTTTCAATGTTTCTTATGATAATATAGAAGTACTCGTGCATCCACAGAGTATAATTCATTCAATGGTTGAATTTAATGATATGTCGATAATAGCTCAATTAGGAGTGCCAGATATGAAAGTTCCTATCCAATATGCATTTACTTATCCCAATAGAATATCTAATAATGTCTTGAAAAGTTTAGATTTTAAAACAATCTCTAATCTTACTTTTGATCAAGTAGATAATGATGTATTTAAAGGAGTAGAGTATGCTTATTTTGCAGGAAGAGTAGGTCAATCTATGCCTGCTGTTTATAATGCTGCTAATGAAATAGCTGTAGATGAATTTATAAATGGAAATATTAAATTTTTAGATATCTATCGAGTTATAAAAGACACTATGGATAAACATATAGTTCATTCGGTAGATAGTTTAGAAAAAGTTATAAAAGCTGATACTTGGGCAAGAAAGGAAGCTTTGAGAATAATAAAAACTTTCTAGAAGAAAATTAACAATTAAATTAATAATTTTATATAGCAAAATAGGAGAGGAATATGTTTAAATTAATTGTATATTATCTACCTATGTCATTTGTTATGCTTATTGTCGTATAGTTATTTAATAGGAGGTTTATTCTTCCTGAGTTCTTTTCTATTTTTTAGTTTTATATTCTATATTTTATTAGTTTTGAAAGCATATAAAAATTATATTAGAATAGAAATAAAAAAATATACAGTAGAAATATCCGACTATGATAGTGAATTAAGTATTGTATTTTTATCAGATATTCATTTGAGCGAATTAAGAACTATAAATTATGCCAAAGAAATAATTGAGAAAGTAAATAATTTATCTGCTGATTGTATATTTATTGGAGGAGATACAATTGATTCTTATATGGAATATCTAGAAAATAAAATATTTGATCAAATATTGAATAAAATGAAATCTAAATATGGTGTCTATGGAGTATTAGGAAATCATGAATATATAGGGAATTTAAATAAAAATATAGAATATTTAGATAGGTGTGGGATTAAAATTTTAAGAGATGAATCAATAATAATAAATAAACTAGAATTTATTTTAAGAGATGATAAAATAAATAAATCAAGAAAAAAATTAAGAGACATGTATATAAGTAACTACCCAAAGGTTGTTATAGACCATAGGCCAATACTAGATGAAACTTTAACTGAAGGTGTTAAACTACAACTTTCAGGGCATACTCATGGAGGACAGATTTTTCCTATAAATTTAGGATATATGCTTAAATACAAAATTATTTATGGATATAGAAAAATAAAAGATACAATAATAATAGTATCTTCTGGAGTAGGTACAGGATTTTTTACATATCGAACTTGGAGTAAATCTGAGATAGTAAAAATAACTATTAAAGGAGGGAATTTATGAATAAGATTGTAGTAATCATTGTTATAATTGTTTTAGGACATATAGGTTATAATTTTTTTAATAAAGACTCAGAAAATAAAAATTTAAATGAAAAAAGTATTTTGATTTGTTATGGTGACAGTTTAACTGCAGGATATGGTGCTCCAATAGGTAAAAGTTACCCAGATTATTTACAATCTAAACTTAAATTAAAGGTTATCAATAAAGGTGTAAGTGGAGATACAACAATATCTGCCCTTGAAAGATTTAAAGTTGATGTATTAGATTATAATCCAGATGTAGTCATAGTAGAATTAGGAGCAAATGATCTGATTCAAGGGGTAGATCTTTCTAAAACAAAAAATAATTTAAACTATATTGTTGATGAACTTATAAATAGAAAGATAAGAGTTTATATAGTAAAATTTTATGGAGATCAATTGATTTTTAATATTTTAAAAAATAATTCAAAAAAAGAATTTGATAAATTTTTTAAAGAATTAGAGGATAAAAACGATGTATATTTAATAAAAGATATATGGAAAGGAATATGGGGTAAACATATGTCTGATAGTATCCATCCAGATGAAATAGGTTATGAGAAGATGGGAAAAATTTATTTAAAGGAATTAAGACCTATTATGAAAAAAAATAGATTAATTATAGGAGAGTAAAGATGGGAAAATTAATAGTAATAGAAGGAACTGATTCTAGCGGAAAACAAACTCAAGCAGAATTGTTATATGAAAAGTATAAAAAAATAGGAAAAAAAGTGATGAAAGTTACTTTTCCAAATTATGAAAGTCCATCATCAGCACCAGTAAAGATGTATTTAAATGGTGAATTTGGAAAAAATGTAGGAGAAGTAAATACCTATGCTGTATCTACTATGTATGCAGTAGATAGATATGCATCTTTTAAGACAACTTGGGAAAATTTTTACAATGATGGTGGTATAATAATTTCAGATAGATATACAACCTCTAATATGGTTCACCAGGCATCTAAAATAGATGATCAAAATGAAAAAAGTAAATATTTAAAGTGGTTAACTGATCTAGAATATGAAAAGATGGGAATACCAAAACCGGATATGGTGATTTTTTTAAATATGCCTACTCAAATGGCATATAAATTAATGGAGAAAAGAAAAAATAAAATTACAGGACAAGATAAGAAAGATATTCATGAAAATGATTATGAATATACGAAAAAATCCCATGATAATGCATGTTATATAGCAGAGAAATATTCTTGGAAAGAGATAATGTGTGTAAAAAATGGGGAATTAAAACCTATTGATGAAATTGGTAATGAAGTTATAAAAGTTTGTGAGGAGTTGTTTATATGAATATAATAATAACTATACTTATGCTAGGAATTATAATAATGATCCATGAGTTAGGACATTTTTTAACTGCTAAATATTTTAAAATGCCAGTGGAAGAATTTTCTTTAGGAATGGGACCTGTTTTATTTTCTTATGAAGGATTATATACAAGGTATTGTTTGAGAGCTATACCTATGGGGGGATTTGTAAATATAGAGGGAATGGAAGTAGATTCTGTAGTAAAAAATGGTTTTAACACTAAAAATCCGTTCCAAAGATTTGTAGTTTTAATTGCAGGAGTGGTGATGAACTTTATATTAGCGTATGTTATAGTTTTTGGAAGTTTACTCTACAATGGAAAAGCAGTACAAAATGAAAACCCTGTAATTGGAAATATAATCGAAACTTCTAAATCTTTTGGGGATTTAAAGAAGGGAGATGAAATATTAGAGATAGATAATAATAAGATAGTCAAATGGGAAGATATAAGTCGTGTAAATGATGTGATAGATAGTGACAAGATGGAATTTCTTATAAAGAGAGATGATAAGGTGATAAAAAAAGAGATCCAACTTACCTTTGATGAACAAAGAAACGATTATTATATTGGAATACTACCAGAATATAGTATTGAAAAATATACTTTTATAGATGCTATATATGAATCTGGTACCGCTTATAAAAATTTATTTATAATGATATTGAATGGATTTAAACAACTTGTGACAGGGCAAGTTAGTGCTAAAGAAATATCAGGGCCTGTAGGGATTGTTAAAATTGTGGGAGAAGCTAGTCAAGATGGAATAGGGATTTTATTTTGGCTGACAGCATTACTTTCAATAAATATAGGATTTTTTAATCTCCTTCCATTTCCTGCTCTAGATGGAGGTAGAATAATATTTGTACTTTTAGAGGTAGTAGGAATAAAGATCAATAAGAGATTTGAAGAAAGATTTCATATGGTTGGAATGGTTATATTATTTGGACTTATTATTTTGATAACATTTAATGATGTGCTGAATATATTTGATACATTAAAAAAATAAGTAAAGAAAAAAGAAGATGAAATTATTAATTTCATCTTCTTTTGATTATAATTAAAATTAATTTTAAAAGATGGTGACCCTGACGCGATTCGAACGCATGGCCTACTCCTTAGGAGGGAGCCGCTCTATCCATCTGAGCTACAGAGTCATCATATAGCTTATACAATG
>DDQV01000151.1 GCA_002342785.1 Fusobacteriaceae bacterium UBA2433
CTGTTATACCTAAATTAATAAAAGAAATAAGAAAAGCTACAGTGGCTAAGGTACAACATAACTTAGGAGTAATAAGATCTAGATTATCTTTAGATGAAACTTTTTTAGATGAATTTCCAGATTTATATGATGAAACTGAAATAGATCTATTAGATACATATAGGATTTTAGATACTCCTGGATTTACAAATAGTTCTGGAGTAAGTCACGAAGCTACTTCACAAGTTGTTGATAGTAGAAACGATACTGGTGGTTGGTACTATATAAGAAGTACTGGAGAGATCTTTGCAAATCTTCCCAATGGTGCATACACAAAAGATAGTGAGTATGAGATATGGAATGGTGAAGATGAAGAAATTGTAGATGATGAAGGAACTGTAGAAGACAATGATACAGATGATGAAGCTACTGAAGATAACAGTGGAACTGATTGGGATAATATAGAATTTCCTGCAACAGAGTTAGATTCATCTAAGGTTTGGAGTGGTAGTGGTGGAGATTATTATGAATTTCCATGGGGAACTGGAAAATATATTACTTCTATTAATCCAGGTGTTGGATATTTAGGAATTAACGGTGCTAAATTAAATGGTAACTATGCAGTTTATATAGATGGAAATTTAATAGAAAGTGGTTCTAAAACTACTAATAATAATGATCAAGCCATCCAAATTTCAAGTCATAATATAGATGTACCAAATAATTCTAAATTATTAACTGTAGCCTTTGAATATGTAGATTCAGATGGTCAAACAAAAATTGTTTATAACAATACTGATTTATATTAAATTCACCAAAAATATAATAAAAACCATCCTCCTAGATCTTTTAGATATAGGGGGTTGGTTTTTTAAATTACTGTAATTTACGAATAAAATAAGGTCCATTTTACTGGCCTCAAAGCTCCCTATCCTACCCTTATGGCTTATTTTTGGATTTTTTCTTCTTTCTCCTCTCAACCCCAGTATTACCAATGGTTTGAGCACTCGATTCTAGGGTGTTAACTCTTCATAATGTGTAAACACAAGGGAAACTTTTTAGAGGGGTCTTAGAGGAAGAATAAGAGAGACAAATTTAAATATTTATCCATTAAAAAAGCAGTTTCTGTAAAATATACAAAAACTACTTCTTTTTTTTAATTTTTTCTCTTTTTCTATCTGTTTTTCTATTATTTTTCTATTATTTTTCCATATGTACATCCATTTGTGGATATGGAATAGATATATTAGCCTTATCAAATTCAACCTTAGCCATCTTCATAGAGTGGAAATAAACATTCCAATAATCAGCTGCATTACACCAAACTCTATATACTATATTAACTGAAGAATCTCCATATTCTATTATTTCAACAAAAATATCTGGATTTTTTAGAATTTTTTCTTGAGATCTTGCAATCTCAACAAGAACAGCTTTAGCTTTGTCTAAATCATCATTGTAACCTACTCCAAAAACTATATCTACCCTTCTAGTTGGATTTTTAGAATAGTTAACAAGAGTTTCATTAGATAATTTACCATTTGGAACAACTATCCTTTTATTGTCTGGGGTATTTAAAAGAGTAGCAAAAATTTGTATCTCAACTACAGTTCCTTTAAAACCAGAAGCTTCAATAAAATCTCCAATCTTGTATGGTTTAAAAAGTATAATTAATACTCCACCAGCAAAGTTTGACAAACTACCTTGAAGTGCAAATCCAATTGCTAAAGAAGCTGCACCTAATACTGCTACAAATGAAGCTGTTTGTATCCCTAAAGTAGAGATAATGACGATAAATAAGAAAGTATAAAGCATTGTATTAATTATCGAATGCAAAAATTTCCTTAAAGTTATATCTGTTTTTACAGTATCCATTTTTTTGTCTATTAAAACCATTAATTTTCCAACAACAAATTTTCCAACAACCCATATTAATATTGCATAGAGAAGTTTCAATCCATAATTGATAAAAAGTCCAGAGACATAATCTACATAATTCATAACTTACCTCCTAAAATAATTTACTTATTACTTATTCTCTAAAATTTAAAAATTCCTTTAAAATATAAGAAATAATTTCTATTTTATTCCATAATTAATTGGAATATAAACCTTATTGTAGTAATATATAATTACTATAATGTTTAATAATCAAAATTAAATAAGTTAACATCTATTAAGTTTATTTAGGAGGAGATACTATGGGATATTTTAAAAATATTTCGATAAAAAAATTATTATCTATTATTATATTTTTTAGTATATTGATACCTATTATCCTAACAAATATATTATTTTTTAATAAATTTAAAGATACTTTTAAAAATTTTCATAGATCAAAGATCATTCATCAAACTAAATCATTAAATAATTCTTTAAATGAATATCTATATAATTACGATATAATCTTAAATGTAATTGAAAGACAAGAGGTATTAGAAGATTTTCACTTTATAAATAAAACCATGACACAAGAAGAGATCAAAAGTTTTTATACTAATCTATCTGATTTAAATAACAAAAAATATATAGATGATTTTAAAAATTTAAAAGACTTGATAACTGATTTTGAAGAAAATGAAAATATAAAAACAATATATCTTGGAACTCCTAAAAAAGTTCTATTTGGAAATGATTCAGGTGAAAATTCACTTCTTATAAACAATATAGATTCTGATTTTGACTGTACTACTAGAGAATGGTATATAGGTGCAGTTAAAAATAAAGGAAAAACTTATTGGTCTCTACCATATACTGATAGAATAGTCTCTAAAGATAATAAAACAATTCTTTCAGGTTCAAGAGCAATCTATACAAGTGATAATCAACTAATCGGCGTCGTATCTATAGATATCTTAGTAGACCAATTTATCTCAGTGATAAATGAATTTAAAATGGAGAAACAATATAACTCATTTATAATAAATAAAGATGGAAAATATATCTTTTCCAATCTCAATAATCTTGGAGAAACAACTAAAAATAAAGAAGTAATTGATTTTCTTTCAAATGATAATACTTTGTTTCAATTTAATTCAAAGGTATATACAAAATTATTAAATGAAAAAAGTAATTGGTTTATTGTCCAAAGTTACTCAATTGAAGATGTTAATTCTAATATGATTCAACTACTTACTTCTATTTGGGTATATGGATTAATAATTATTATCTCTATATTAATCATTACCTATATGGCAGCTGGAATTTTTTTAAAACCAATATATACACTAACAACACACTTTAAAAATATGAAAGATAAAGATGGTATGGAAACCTCATTAGATCCTAAAATGATCCAAAGAAAAAATGAGATTGGTGCACTTTTTAATAGTGTCAATCAAATGCAAACTAAGATCCTAGATTCATTTAAAATAATAGAGTATTTTAATTTCCATGATCCTTTAACAAACCTATATAACAGAAGGTATTATGAAAACAACCTAAATAAGTTAGATATCCCTAAAAACTATCCGTTGACAATTGTTGTCTCTGATATAAATGGATTAAAATTAATAAATGATGCTTTTGGCCACGGGGAAGGAGATAGAGTTCTTATCTCTACTGCAAATATTATCTCAAATTCTTGTAGAAAAACCGATCTAATTGCTAGAACTGGTGGAGATGAGTTTGTTATTATTATGCCTAATACCAATGAATCGACTACTGAAAAAATTATAGATGAAATAAATGAACAAATGAAAAAAATTAATGTTAATTCTATAAAACTTTCTATATCCTTCGGATTTAAAACTAAAAATAATATAGATGAAGATATCTGTAAAATTTATAAAACTGCTGAAGATCTAATGTATCGAGAAAAATTATTAGTGATCCCCTCTATGAGGAGTGGAGCTATAGAAACTATCTTAAATGCATTACATGAAAAAGATAAAAGTTCTGAGATACATTCTAGAACTGTTTCTAAAATCAGTGAAAAGATAGCTATAGCTTGTAAGATGAATAGACAAGATGTTTCTGAGATAAAAACAGCAGGACTTCTACATGATATAGGAAAAATAATGATTCCAATTGAAATTCTTTTAAAAAAAGGTAAACTAACAAATGAAGAATATAGCATTATAAAAAAACATTCTGAAATTGGGTTTAGAATCTTAAACTCTAATCAAAATATGAGCAATATAGCAAATATTGTTTTAAGTCACCATGAAAGATGGGATGGACTTGGATATCCTAGAGGTATAAAAGGCTATGATATTCCATTACAATCGAGAATTATATCTATTGCCGATACATTTGATGCTATGACAAGTAAGAGAACATATCAAAAAACCTGTTCAAATGAAGATGCCTTAGCAGAGATAGTTAGATGTTCAGGAACACAATTCGACCCTGAATTAGTTAAAATATTTAAAGATAACTTTCATATGATAATAAAAGAAAAAGTATAGAAAAAAATTAGATCTTCAGATATAAAAAAAATGCTCTCAAGTATATTTGAGGGCATTTTTTTAATTTAATCTAGATAATATAACTACTCTTTAATTTCATTTTCACAAATCTTACATACTCCATGAAGTGTAAGTTCATAATTTGTCATAGAAACATTATTTTTTTCTGACATTTTTTTAATTGTTTCCTCTAATGGACTAATATCAATATCGTTTATTGAATTACAAAGATCACAAATAAGATGTCCATGTTTTTCTAAGTTTTTATCAAATACATCTATCTGTCCATTAAGACTAATTTTTTTTATAAGTTCATTCTCAGAAAGTTGTGCTAAATTTCTATAAACAGTACCTAAACTTAATTCAGGATTATCTTTTTTTAATTCTAAATAGATAGAATCAGCTGTAAGATGCTTATCATTATTTAAAATAAAATCTAATATTAACTTTCTTTTTTTAGAAAATTTCATGATATTCCTCCTATTCTTACTAAAAATAGTAACTATTACTATGTTGTTATATTTATTTTACCATAAATTAATAAAAAATGTTGACAAATTATTACATATAAACTATAATAACAATAACAGTAATGATTACTATTATTGTTTATAAGGCAATTTTGAAAAAATTTTAGCGAATAATTTTTATAATAAAAAGGAGAAAATAATGGGATTTAATATATGGAACGGAAATAAAAATAATAGAAATACATTTCAATTTGACGGATGGAAAAAAATAGAAAATAAAAAGTCTAATAAAGAATTTATTGTAGAAGGATGGCAAAATAAAGCTCCTAAGGATAATTGTTTAAAGGCTAAAATTAGCGGTTGGAAAAATTCAATATCTTTATAAAAAAATTAAAAAATTTTAATTTAGATTTGATTTTATATTTTTAATAAAGTATAAAGATAATAAGAGACAAAAAAATTTTAGGAGGTATTATTATGGAAAATAGCATGCCATTATTAGGGGATAGATTCCCAGAGTTAGAAGTTCACACTACCCACGGTCCACTACATCTACCAAATGATTTAAAGGGTTCTTGGTTTGTATTATTTAGTCACCCTGCTGATTTTACACCAGTTTGTACAACTGAATTTGTTGCATTTCAAAATATTCAAGAGGAGTTGGAAAAAATAAATTGTGCACTTGTTGGAATGTCTATCGATCAAGTTTTTTCTCACATTAAATGGGTACAATGGATTAAAGAAAATTTAAATGTTGAGATAAAATTTCCTATAATTGCTGCTAATGATAGTGTTGCAAATAAATTAGGAATGTTACATCCAGGAAAAGGTTCTAGTTCTGTAAGAGCCGTATTTATTGTAGACCCTCAAGGAAATGTTAGATTAATTATGTACTACCCACAAGAGATTGGTAGAAATATGGAAGAAGTTTTAAGATCTGTTAAAGCTTTACAACTTTCTGACGCTAATGGCGTAGCAATTCCTGCTAACTGGCCAAACAATGTTTTATTTGGTTCAGATGTAATTGTTGAACCTGCAAAAACTGAAGCTGAAGCTAAAAAACGTTTGGAAGATAAAACTATTACATGCTTAGACTGGTGGATGTGCCACAAAAAAT
>DDQV01000153.1 GCA_002342785.1 Fusobacteriaceae bacterium UBA2433
AAATTTTCTGTTTTTTTCATTTTTAATCCCTCCTAAAAATATAAGCTTATTTTGTATTTTTTTTCACGTTTTTTTATAAGAATTAGGAGCAATACTTCCTTCCTCCCATTTAATTACCATATACTATAAAAACTATATTAAAACTTCGTATTTTCTAAAGTTGCACAGCAACCTGTACAGTCACCAATCATAATTTTTTCTCTTGTTTTATCATTATAACAAGATATCTCTTCGTATACTTTTATAAATTCGTAAGCTCCTGCTATGTTTTTAGCATCAAAACCTTTTTCTTGAAGCATTAATGTCATATTATAACTTCTTTCACCTGTTCTGCAATGTACATATACTGGTTTAGTTTTATCTAATTCATCTAATCTTTCTCTCATTTCACTCATTGGAATATTCACTACGCCTTTTATAGACCCTTCATTATATTCACAAGCCTCTCTAACATCTATTATTTGTGCTCCTGCTTTTAGTAAATCATATGTCTCCATAAATGCAATTTGTTTGAACAATTTTTCATTTAAATTTGAAGCAATATATCCAATCTTATTTACTACATCTTTTCCTGTTCCAAATGATGGAGCATAAGATAATTCTAAATCAAATAAATCTTCAACAGTCATATTCGCTTTAATTGCAGTAGCTATTACATCAGCTCTTTTATCCGGTGCTCCAACTGATGCAAATTGAGCTCCCAATACTTTCCCTGTTTTCTTTTCAAATAATAATTTAGAAAATACTAAATGTGCTCCTGGCATTATTCCTACGATTCCAGGAGGTGCTGCATATACTACCTCATAGTCTAATTTTGAATCTTTTAACATTTTTTCAGACAATCCTGTAGAAGCTATATTCATATTGAATAATTTTACTACTCCTGTTCCGATATAACCTTTATTTTTTATCTTTCTTCCATTAATTCTATCTGCAATTAACCTTCCTTGTTTATTAGCAGGACCAGCCATTGCCAATGGAACTAATTTTTCAGTTAATTGATGTCTAACTAATATTGCATCTCCTGCTGCATATACATCCTTAGCAGTTGTTTCATAATTTTCATTCGTTACAATATAACCTTTATCAGTTAATTCTATACCTGAGTCTTTTAAAAATCTAGTGGAAGGTCTTACTCCTATTGCTAAGATTACCCCATCAGTTTCTATCTCTCTTCCAGATTTTAATAGTACTTTTCTAATATCAAAACCTTCTACAAGATCTTCTAATATTACTTCTATTCCGTTTTTTACCATCTCAGCTTGTCCAAAATAAGAAATTTCTCTATCTACAAATGGTATTATTTGATTAGTTCCCTCTATTAGGGTTACTTTAACTCCCGTTTCTCTTAAATTTTCAGCTGCTTCTAACCCTATAAATCCTCCACCTACTACTGTTATATGTTTAGGATTTTTAGACTTTACAAATTTCATTATCTTAGAAACATCAGGCACTGTCTTCAATACAAAATTATCTATTTTGTCTAACCCTTTAAAAGGAGGTACTATTGCATCTGCACCAGGAGAAATTACTAATGCATCATATTTTTCAATAGTTAATTCCTTAGTTAATACATTCTCTACTTCAATTGTTTTTTCTTTTGTATTTACAGATACAACATTACTATTTACTTTTGCATCAATCTTATATTGACCCTTAAATTTTTCTGGTGTCATTAATATTAATGATTCTTCTTGCTCAACTAAACCAGATATATGATATGGCAAACAACAATTTGAAAATGATACTACAGGACCTCTTTCAAACATAACTATTTCTGCATTTTCATCTAATCTTCTAGCTCTTGCTGCTGCTGATGCTCCACCTGCTACTCCACCTACTATCAATATTCTTTTACTCATTGTATTCCTCCTTATTTTAATGTATTTATTTATTGTATTTATTCATTGTATTTATTTTTCACATTTGTATATAAAACTAATTTTATATACCCTATGCCAGTATAGCAAAATAGATATATTGAGTCAAGTTTTTTTAGAAATTTTTATTTTATAAGTTTCTATTTAAATCATTTAAGTTGTAATTAAGACAGTCAAAACAAAATAAAAAAATTGATTTTATTTTATTCACTAGAAAAAACAATAACAATTTTTGATTCTAGAAATTTTTAACAATATTAAAGTTAGAGTATAATAATTGTAGGTGAATTATCAAAAAATAAAAAGAAAGACCAAAATTTATGTTAAGATTAAGTCACTACACACAATCAACTAAAGGATGGTCTCCCTATGGAAAATATTATACTACAAATTATTAAAAAATACTTTTCTTTTTCTCCAAATATGAATTTTTTTGAAATGACGAAGATGCTCTATAAAAATTCTGATAAATTTACGTTAGAAATTTTAAAGTTTCTTTTGGAGGAAATTGATAGTAGTATCAAGAATTCCAAGGAACGTAAGCGGTCTTAGAAAATTATTAGAATCGATACTTGTACTATTATAACTATCTCAGGGAAATTAACTTTTGAAAGAAGATATAATCAAAATAAAAATACTAAAAGATATGTTTATCTTTTAGATGAGACTATCGGAGTAAAGAGATACCAAAGGTTAGGTAAAATTCTCGAAGGTAAAATATTAGAATTTGCTAACCAATTATCCTTTGAAAATAAAGGAAAATTAGCCATTGATTCTGAAACTTTTTCTAAACAGACAGTAAAAAATGTTGTTCAAAAATTTGCTCAAAAAGATGATGAAATATTTGAGGATTTAGAAACAAAAAAAATAGTTAAAAATCTATATATTGAAGCTGACGAGAATCATGTTTCTCTCCAAAAGTGTAATAAAAACAATGTATTGAATAAAATCATATATGTTCATAAAGGGAAGGTTCAGGAATGTAAAAATCGAAAGTTCTTAATGAATAAACAGATCTTTGCGAGTAATTTAAAGTCAACAGATGATCTCTGGATAGAAGTTTATGACTACATCTATTCAACATATTATATTACAAAAATAGAAAATATATTCATTTTAGGCGATGGTGCTCGATGGATTAAAACGAGTTTAGAATGGATTGAAAATGCAACCTATGTATTAGATGAATTTCATTTAAACAAAGCAATATCAGTTGTTTCAGGCGGGAAAAGGAATAAAGAAAGATATAACAAACTAAAAGAATTAGTGTATTCGGGAAATAAAATAGAGTTCTTAAAAGAAGCTAAAATATTAATTGAAAAAGAGACTCTTGAAAGTAGTATAAAAAGGAAAACGCAGCATATGAAATATGTAAAAAATCAATGGAAAGGTATCGAAGCTAACTTAGAACATAAGCAAAAACATCAGTTAGGATGCAGTGCTGAAGGTCATGTGAGTCATATCTTAGCATCTAGAATGAGTTCTAGACCACAGGGGTGGAGCAGAGAAGGATTAGAGGGAATGACGCAATTAAGAGTAGCAATATCAAATGGGGTAACTAGAAAAGATCTGATTGCAACACTGAAAAAAGTAAATAAAAAATATATTTAGAAAAAAATAATAAAATTAAACATATTAAGCGAATTAAAAGAGCTGCAATGGAAACATTGGGAAATATTCCAGTATTATCCACAGGAAAAGTAAATGGATTACAACGCATGATGAGTTGCTTAAGATAAAGCAATAAAATCAAGGGTAAAATTTTTATTTAAATTTTACCTACAATTACTTGACGCAATCCTATCTAAATGATTTTTTGACATTATTGTGCTCATAAGGTTATAATATTATAATTCTTAAAAATTAAATTTATGAGGTATTCATTTATGAAAAATAAAATAATAACAACTATTACACCCAAAGAAACAAATCATTTGATAGAAACAGAAATAGACCTTACTATTATTGATGTACGAACTGAAAAAGAATTTTTATATGAAGGTCGCTTAGATAATTCAATATTAATAGACTTTAACAAACCACGTATTTTTAAAAGAGAAATCAAAAAATTGAATAAAAATAAAAAATATTTGATTTATTGTGCCATTGGAAATATAAGTGAAAAGGCATGTCTTGAGATGGTTAAATTAGGATTTAAAAATATTTATGAAATGAAAGGTGGATTAAAATCTTGGCAAGAGGATCTCAATTTAATCTGTACTATTTCAAAATTAAATAGCAAAGAATTAATTGAAGCTAGAAAAAGTATTATTACTAGATTAAATAAAATTGAAGGTCAAGTAAAAGGAATGAAAAAAATGCTTCTTAATGGAGAATATTGCGGAGATATATTAAATCAATCTCTCGCTGTCAAATCAGCTCTCAATAGTACTAATCAAGAGATTATGGAGATGTTTTCTAATGTCTGTATCACATCTGAGAAAGAAAAAAAAGATTTTTTCAGATATTTAAAAAAATTAATGAGTTAAAAAAGGGACTATCCAAAAAAGTCT
>DDQV01000029.1 GCA_002342785.1 Fusobacteriaceae bacterium UBA2433
CCCCGAGTTTCAAATAACAAATTTTGCTTTTAAGCAATTATTTGGACGAATTTTTAAGATAATTCATCTGATAAAATTAATTTTGTTTTATTTATTATTTTTTCATTGCCTTCTTTAATTTGTTTTCTTAACCAATATTTACTATAGCCTACTTTAGAAGCAAGTTCATTAAAAGTTAATCCAGCTTGTATTCTCAAAGATGTTATCTCTCCAAAATGTTTTAGATTATTCATATTTATTATCACCTCAAAATTAGTTTATAATTTTTATTGCTTTTTGTCAATAGAATTTCAAAATAAAAAAGTAGCAGTAAATTTTTCTTACTACTACTTTTTTTATTATATATGTTTTTTCTTAAATACGTTTACTCTTATTACCCCCCTTAGTTTGAAGGTGCTCAAATTGAATGCATTCACTTTGAAGGTGTTCAATTTGAACCCCTTCAAAATAGATGGGTTCAAAAACTACATTTTTAAAAGAAAAAGCCCCTTAGGGGCTTTAGTTACTTTATTGCTTTAAAAATATAATCTATCAATTCATTTTCGATAGAGCTATTTTCTTTCCAACATATATTATTACTTCCTATTGAAATATAATTATAATTTTTACTCTCAATGATATCAACATCTTTACCATCTGGTATATTAGATATAAGTATTTGATTATCCATTTTTAGTAAATTTTCATTTACAAAAGTATTTAAGTTATCAATATTATTATTATCAAAAGTCTCTTTTATTAAAGTATCCCAAATTATAGGAAACTTAAGTTTGGAATATTTATTAAGCAATTGAAAATAAATATAATAAGTAGCAATATAAACTATATTATTTTGTGCCCCTGCATCTTTTATTCTAAAATCCATAAATTTATCTTTTATCCATTTGAACTCAGTTTTGTCAAAAACTTTTGAAAGATTATTAAGGATATTGTTATAATCTGTTTTTATTGTGGTTTTATTTGATTTAAGCCTTTTGTCTTCTGTTCTTATCTTCTTTTCAATATTTTTTATTTCTTGGTTAATTTCTTCTATTTTTTCACCCATTATACTGCTTCTCTTTTCAATTTTCTCTTTATATTTAAAGTTGGCGTTTAATTCTAAAATTTTATTTATGTCTATTTCATTGTGAGCTTGGCTATGTGCATTTTCGTTTTTCTCAATTTTAATTATAAGTTCTTTGATTTTATTTTCAGTTTCAGTTAATTTTTTTTGTTCTTTTAGATTTTCTTTTTTATTACTTGCATATAGTCCTAATATTGCCGATTTACTCATTTCTTTTTTATAATTCGCAGTAAAAGTTTCTTCTAGTATAGGTGAATGGCAAAATTCACATGAAATTTCAGAACTATTTTTTGATAGTTCTTCATATACATCTTCTAAGTGTTTTTTTTCAATGTCTAAATCTTTCATTTTTTTTATCAATTTATAACTCTCATCTTCTAATGAATTCTTCTCTTTTAATAAAAATTTTAAATCTTTAATAAAAATTTCAATAGAAGCAGTTAATTCTTCTGTATTAATCGGTATAAATCCTTCACTTGATACGCTATTAATCATTTCTTTATGGATTTTTAACTTTTGTTCAATATTTTTTTTCTCTCTAGTTTCCCTTGCTTTTTTGCTTTTTAGGTTCTCAAGTTTAATATTTTCAATTCCTAAGAAATAACGATAAATACGATATATCTCATTTGGTTTATACATCAGGTTTGAGTTGTGGTTTCCCTTAAATAAATCATGAAAAGAACTATCTTGATCTACATAGCTAAATAAAAGAGTGTCTGTTGGGTAAGGGGATACTCTTGTCTTATTGTTTTTATGGGCTAACTTTAACTGGATATCAAAAAGACTGTTAAAGTCTTCTTTGAATGATGATGTTTGTATTGAAGGTTTCCCACGATCTAAGATAAAAATATCTCCCTTTCGCATCAATTCATGTTCAACTTCATCCACAGAAAAATGTAATTGGAGTATAAAATCATCTATGGAAAAGCCTGCAGCCCACTTAATAATATCAAAGCCTAAAGTGTACATAATTGCTTTTATAAGAGTAGATTTTCCTTTTGTGTTGTCTCCTGTAATTATATTAACAGATTTCAAAAAAGTAAATTCATTATACTTATTAGTTTTCTCTTCTATCATTTTAAATTTCATAAGTTTAATATCCATAGCTACTCCCCTCCTTGTGTTACTTTATCAATAATAATCCAAGCTCTTATATATTTATTTATTATTTTTTTATTCTCTGGCTTTATTTTCTGATCCATTAGTAATAGACATTCGTTGAAATATTCAATAAAATTAGTTTCGTCGTCATATAATGGGAAACTAATATGCTCCAAAACATTATTATAATAAATTTTATCCTTATCATAGTTAGGTTTTTCTGTAATTAAGTTGCTTATATAACTCGGATTTTTCTTGTGGTTTTTTAATAAATTTAAATGTTCGTTTATAATTTTTTCCAATTTTGAATCTCCTTCCATTTTTTTCATTATATCATTATTTAGCTTTTTTTTGAAAAATTTTTTACTCGATTTATTATAAATAGTACCTAGCAAAGCTAATAATTGTTCTTGATTGATATTAAGAAATTTCTCGTTATCTTCTTTAGAGCTAGCATCTCCAAGTAAATATTTAAAGCAATTATCTGAATCTCTGGTAAAGGGCATCTCTTGAAATAGTAGTTGCTTATTTTTAAAAGCATCATCATTAATTAGTTCATTTATTTCTTGGCAATCACTATTTTCTTTAGAGGTACCTTTATAGGTACAATCATATTGATAACATGTACCTCCTAATAAGGGTTCTTTCATTTTACTTACATCTTTTAAGGCCTTTGATGTGTTAGTTGGAAAAGAGAGCATGTAATAATCATATCCATTTTTAAAAAGCAATTTTCCTAAAGTACATTTTCCTTTATCTCCTTTTATAATTCCACCTCTAGTTAAACTAGAAGATTTAACTTGTATTTTAAACTTCTTTTTGTTAGATAAATTATTTATAGTTATATCATCATCGCCTTCAAATATAATTTCAAATTCCTTGTTATTCTTATGCAGATGAAAAATATAGTAAATGCCTGAATATGCTTGAAAGTTAAAGCCTCTTATGGCAATTTCACCACCATTCTCTTCAAACTCTTCATATTTTTTTGCTAACTCTGATACCATCTATTTTCACCTCCTTAATGGTTAAAAACTCCTACCTTTTTCCCTACGATATGAAACTCATCTAATTCATTTATTATGATTGGATCATAATTTTTATTATCGCTAGATAATATAATATTCCCACGATCTGTTTTTTTATATCTTTTTAATAGACCTTCACCATTTAAAATAAAAGCTCCTACTTCTCCATTATCAGGCATAATTTCTCTTTTGATAAGAACTGTATCTCCATTTTTAATATCTGGTTGCATAGAATTGCCATCTACCCTAATTGCTATTACGTCACCTCTAAAACCATTTGTTTGGGGAAGAGGAAGGTGTCCAACAATACCACTTTCGCAACTCCCGAAACCTGCTGAGATAGAATCATAGATAGGAATCGTTTTAAAATCAGTAATTGGATTATTCAAATCAATATTTCCTATTTTTATTTGGTAGTCATTATCCAAAATAGCAATAAAATTAAAATTAAAAACTTTATTTAACCCTAACAATAAAGTTGTATCTATTTTTTGTCTTTGTCCTTTCTCTATCCTGAAAAGTGATGATGGATTGATGTCTATTCCTATGTCTCTTAGCTTTTCAGATAGCTCCTCTAAGCTCCAGTTATTATTTTCTCTTTTGCTTCTTATTTTGTTACCAAGTTTAAATATTTTTTCCATAGTTATCTCCCTTTTCTTTCTTCTTATTTAATATAATTATACTTTTTAGGTTTCCCTTTAGCAATTATATTGCTAAAAAACAATATTTAAGTTGACAAAAGGCAATAAATAAAGTAAAGTTTATTAAATAGTTATTTTTTTAAACATTGTATTGCTTTAAAGCAATAATTTATTTAACAAAATGGGGGGGTTAAGATGGCAAGACCAGAATCAGCTTTATCATTAGAACTAGAAAGAAGCATGAATATGCAAGTGAGAGTGGAAACATTTGGAGAGCATCTAAGACATGGAGAGATTATAGATAAGTTGGATGATGATAGGAGAACTAAAAGTTTTAACTTAGATAAATGGAATGAAGATATGCAAAAATCATTTTTTAGAGAAAGAAAAATAATTTTAGAGTTAGATGATCTCTTGAAGATCAAAGAAGCTTTAAAAGACCTTGATAAAAAAGTAAATAGTTTTAATAAGACTTACTCTAAAAAAATAAAACAAATCAGAGCCCTGGAAGTTGAGTATGAAAATTTAGATGATGAGCTCAGAGTTTGGTTAATAGAATATGCAATAAAATGTAGAGAAAAATTAAGAAATGAAAATACTGATATTGAAAAAAAGATGATGGAAGAGAATATCATAAAACGTTTTATGTGATGGAGGAGAAATGGGAGAAAAATTAATGACTCAAACAGAAAAATTTACAATGGAAGTTATTTACAATAGACTTCACCACTGCTTAGAAGAAAAAATACCAATAAGTAAAGAAGAAAAAATTATGATAACTAAAATTATAGCTATCATAATTAATTCTAAATTTTTAGTTTAGTAAATCAATTACTTGATTAGTCGTTACCTCTTTTAAACTATTGAGAATAGCTTCTTTTGTAACACGACTTAATCCTTTTGTTATAAATTTTAGAATAGTTATTGAATTACCTTTAAAATTTTGTTTAATGGCTTCTTCGGTAGCTTTATAGATTTTATCTTGCATCTTTCTGTCTATTTCATCGGATTGAAGTCCCAAAATTAATTTATACTCATTTAAAAATTTTTCAGTCCATGGATATGGGCTACCACATCCATGACAATAATTTGGGATATTATATGGAGCCATTAAGCCACTTATAGAATCTAGAGAACCTAAAATTATTTTGTTACAATGTGAACATTTATCAATTACTTCTGATGAGCATTGTTGACAATATTTTTTTAGAAACGTTTCATTTTCTTCAAGATGAGAGTCTTGTAAGTGCCCATTTTTACAAATAGCGGATTTGTAGTATTTCATTTTGTGCCTCCTTGAGTTTAATTGTTGTCGTAAATAAATTATAGCATAGTAGGGGGCACAGCTTAAATGAGTAAATTAGAAGATCAAAAATAGCTTTAAAAGATAAAATATATGATTACAGGAGGAAAGATCTATGAGCTTTAGAGATTTTGAAAAATTAGACATAAAAAAATATTTGGGAAAATACGGAGATATAACATTAGGTCAATTGATCGAGATATTAGAAAAAGAAAAAATTACTAACTAAACCGATTGAGGAGGAAATTATAATGATAAATTGTTTTAGAAGCAAAGGTACAACAACTGGAAAAACACTTTGGAAAGACTTAAACGAATGTGAAAACCATATAGGAAAAGGTACATATTTTTCCACTCGTGATGGTTTAGATGCTATTTTTTGTTCTAACCATGGATTAAAAAACCAAGTTTTGGTGTATGTAGATGAAAGATAGTGAAGTAATCATGACACCAAACAACTTAATTAATGAACTAAGATCTAGATTTAAAATAACTATTTTAGAACTTAAAAGTGGACTACAAGATTATGAAATTGAAATGTATTGTAATGCTTTAGGGATTACAGAAACTACATTATTCTGGGCAATAAAAAACTGGGAATATAAAAAAAGTTAAAAAAGGAGGATTAGATGAAACATAAAATAAAAGATTGGGATGATTTTTATAGAAATATTATCCCACAATTAAAGTCACTAACTTTCAGAGGGAAAACAGTAACTACTATAAACGAGATAGAGAGTGAAGCCATAGATGCATTCCTATTGAGTGAAGAAGTAGAATATAGTTATTAATTTAAAAATTAATATAGATGTGGAAATTTGGTCATTGATAATTAGGATAAACTTCTTTGATGTTGTAATCTGATCTGCATCGTAATTTGTCATCATATGAGGGGGATGGGTAACCCCTCATAAATCAAACAGAATAATTTTAGGGGGATAAATGAAATATGAAAGAACTAAAAGAAGACGAAAAAATAAGAAAGTGTACAAATTGTAAAAAAGACTTTATCACAAAAGTAGATGAACTTGGAATAAGCTATGACACAAGATGTCAAAGATGTAAAACAGGTGAGAGATATGACCATAGCGGTAAACTAAAAGGAAAGCTGGGTAAAATAGGTCGTTAAGGGGGTTAGAAATGGATTTAACAAAAATAAAAACAGCTGATTTAATAGAAGAATTAGTTAAAAGAGAAGAAGTAAAAGAGGAATATAAAGGTGAAAATAGTGAAGCAACTTTAAAACTTGGAGGAGGAGCTACTACCATCTTGGTTATAAAAGAAGATAAAAATACAGTAACCTATATTGACTTTTTAAAAGAAAATTAAAAAAGAAAAAGCCAACTGGTTAGGAGGGCTTTTTCACTAGATACTTTTGTTCTCATAAACTACTTACTTATGTATATACCAATTATATATAAATATATGCAAAAAATCAAATTTAAAGATCCAAACAAATTATTATTTGTTTTGGTTGAAGTGATGAATTATTCCTTCAAATATATGCTAAAAATTAATAATCTTTTTAAAGAATACTTGTAGGGAATTCTAACCATGAGTTTATGTATAGATAATCTTCTATTACATAAAAACAACCTTTAAAAGGTCGTTTAAAATTATTTTTCATTATAATTATCAATGTCTGATTTTATTTTATTTAATATGTTTTCAGAAATGTCATATAAGTTTTTAGAAAAACCTTCAACTTTATTTGAGTCTATTTTTCCTAGAGAACCACTTGTTAAAGAGTATTGATAGGTTGAAGTAATATCTATATATATATTATGCAACTTACGGAAGTCATAATATAAAATTTCAGGATAAAAAGGGTAATTGCCACGATAAATTTTAGTATAATTGTTCATTTTCAATTTAATTTTACTTTGAAACTCTTTGTGGGTAGCAGATAAGTCTTCTTTAGAAAAATCATCATGAAATGTAGATAACATAAGAATATGCTCTAAGGCATTATTAAGTTCAAGAATAGAATAAGTTAACTCTTTGTAAACTTCAAATTTCTTCTCAAAATAGTGCTTTTTATAGAAACTTAATTCAGTAAGCTTTGTAGTGTAGTCTGCTTGCTTTTCATTAAAATGTTTATCAACGATTTTTTTTTGAGAGTGGACTCCAACTCCTATTATAAAAAGTAAAAAAAATTTTAAAAGTTCTATTAAATTATCCAATTTTAACCTCCGTAAGATTTTTAATCTTTTGATTATTTTATCTAATATTTTATAACATTGTAACATATAAAGATTATATCAAAAATAGAGAGCAATAAGAAGAAATTTAAAAAATTAAAGATATTAAAAATAAAATAAATTAGAAACAAATAAGAATTTGTTTAGGAGGAGCTATGACAGATAGAGAAAAATTATTTGAGGTATTAAATCAACTAGATGCTGTTAATCATCCTTATGGAGCTGAGGGAATAGTTCAAATT